>NZ_AUAG01000002.1:0-170149 GCF_000428605.1 Thioalkalivibrio sp. ALE19 | reverse complement strand
AAGGAGGTTTCCTCCGGGCCCGTGCCGCGGGCCATCCCAGGGCCCGCCCCGAGTGATCGGGGCGGGCCTTTTTTGTGGTGGGGGAGATCGTGAAGGCCGGTGGTTTGGGCGGGTGCGGGTTTCGCGCGCGAGCGCGCTCCCACAGGGGCCGGGGGCGGGGGCGGCAGGAGATTTCCGCCGGGGTCGGCCAGAATCCGGGGGGAGGGAGTTTCGGCGCGACATGGTGCGCCGGGGCGGGGCGGAAAAAATTTGCCGGTGAGGCTAAAGGTGCTTGCCGCGCGGCCGTTACCGAAGTCAGGAGCGGATTACTGTCCGCGCGGTTGGCCCCCGTAACGGGGCTGTTGGCCCCGCCTCGGGGCCGCATGGAACGAGGAGAAACAGCCATGTCTCAGGTCATCAACACGAACGTGATGTCACTGAATGCCCAGCGCAATCTGAACAACTCCCAGAGCGCGCTGGCCCAGAGTCTGGAACGCCTGTCGTCCGGTCTCCGGATCAACAGCGCGAAGGACGACGCCGCCGGGCTCGCGATCTCTGAGCGCTTTACGTCGCAGATCAACGGCCTCAATCAGGCAGTGCGCAACTCGAACGACGGGATTTCGCTGGCGCAGACCGCGGAGGGGGCGCTGAATACGGTGAGCGATTCGCTGCAGCGGGCGCGCGAGCTGGCCGTGCAGGCAGCGAACGATTCCAACTCGCCGTCGGACCGTCAGGCCCTCAATGATGAGGTCCAGCAGTTGATGGACGAGGTCGGTCGGATCGCGAACAACACCGAGTTCAATGGGCAGAACATTCTGGACGGATCGGCCGATGATCTGTTCTTCCAGGTGGGTGCGAATCAGGGGCAGATGATCTCCGTTCAGAATGTCGATTCCCGGACCACGCAGCTGGGGGCTCAGGAGGTCGCCGGGGATGGTGCGGTGAAGGCGGCCGACGTGGAGGGCTTTGCCGGCAATATCGAGATCACCATTGATGGCACGAGCATTTCGGAGTTCGCTGATATTGAGGGGATCGGCGGTGACGAGAATTCCCCAGGAATCGACATCAGCGGCGCGGAGACCTTCGATGACGTGGTGCGTACCATCAATGCGGCCATCAGCCAGGTCGCAAGTAGCGGCGAAGACGATGCCGACAAATTCCGGGACGCCGGGCTCGAGGCCTCGATCCGGGTGAACGATCAGGGTGAAACCACGGTGGCGGTAACGGCCGCTTTCGATACCGATACCCTGGAGGTATCCGGGGGTACGATCACTGACGGCGACGAGGATCCCGCGATTTTCGGAAATGATGCTGAGCGTCAGGAGATCAATCTCACCGACATCAGCGTGACCAGCCGCGAGAATGCCACCCAGGCGATCGGCGCCCTGGACGGCGCGCTGGACCAGGTGAACTCGCTGCGTTCCGAGCTGGGTGCGGTGCAGACCCGGTTCGAGAGCACGATCTCCAACCTCGAGATCGGGGCGGAGAACCTGTCGGATGCGCGGTCGCGGATCATGGACGCGGATTTTGCCGCCGAGACCGCGGAACTGACCCGTGCGCAGGTCCTGCAGCAGGCCGGCATCTCGGTGCTGTCGCAGGCCAATGCGGTGCCGCAGAATGTCCTGGGGCTGCTGCAGTAAACTGACATATACGGCATGAGGCCGCCCCGGGGTCCGTTCTGGCTCCGGGGAGGGTCCGTGGAGGCCTTTCCATGACTGACATGATCAACAACAATCTGTCCGGATCGGCGAGTTACACGCAGCCATCGCTTTCGGGGGAATCGGGGAGCGGGCAATCGCCTTCCGGGGTCCCGGACACGCTGGGCGGCAGCGCGCCGGTCGAGCGGAAGGGAGATGCCGCGCCGGCGGGCAGCCTGTCCGAGGGGCGGCAGGACGCTTCCGGTTCGTCCGGGCGGGATGCGGGCGAATCGCCGTCCGCGGAGGACCTCGGACCGGTGGTCGAGTCGATCAATGCGTATCTGCAGAACAGCAAGCGCTCGCTGGAATTCAGTGTCGACGATTCCACTGGCCGCACCGTGATTACGGTGATGGACGGTGACCGCGACGAGATCATCCGCCAGATCCCGCCGGAACAGATGCTGGCCCTGGCGGAGCATTTCGAGAACGAACGGGATCTTGGCGGCACGGGATTTGTCGACAAGGCATGAGCGGTTCGGGCCTGGCGGCATTGTTCTTGCTGCGTCGAAGGCGTTATTGCGCTGGCCCGGTCCTTGTAGGAGCGCGCTTGCGCGCGAATGTGGATGTGGGGGCCACATGGTGGTCGTTTTCGCGGCTAAAGCCGCTCCTACAGTGACTCTTCTCATTCGAGGATGACCCGCGGGGGCAGGCTTGGGTCCATAATGATTCATCCGCTCAAGTTTTCGGCAGAAGGGCCGTTAACCTGGTCAGAAACGACGGGACACCCGCGCAGCGGGCAGGAAGGTAACGATCATGGCCATCAGTTCTCTCGGTGTCGGTTCCGGGCTGGATCTCAATCAGATCGTGGGCGATCTGGTGAATTCGCAGCGTGCGCCGCGCGAGGCCCGGCTGAACGAGCGCGAGGAACGCATCGAGGCGGAGATCTCCGCCTACGGGCAGATCAGCAACACCATGGACGGGATCGGTTCGGCCGTGTCGAGTCTGGCCGAGTTCGAGCCCGAGCAGTCGGTGTCGCTGACGAACGACGACGTGGCCAGTGTGTTCGTCACCGGCGATGCGCCGAACGGGGATTTCGACCTGGAGGTCAACCAGCTGGCCCGGGCGCAGACGGTGGCCTCCGATTCCGGGCTGTTCGAGGAGTCGAGCGACAAGGTCGGCGCCGGAACCTTCACCATCCAGGTGGGCGATGATGAAGAAGACGAGGTGACCATCGACGTGGGGGATGAGGATTCCCTGCGTGATCTGCGCAACGCGATCAATGACGCGGATGCCGGCGTGACTGCCTCCATCGTGAACGACGGTGACGGTCCGCGCCTGACGATGACCGCCGAGCGCACCGGAACGGAGAACACCATCTCGGTGACCGTGGACGGTGATGCGGATCTGCAGCGTCTGGAGAACCAGACCGAGATGGTGCAGGCCCAGGATGCCGAGGCCGTGATCAACGGGATGGCCATCACCAGCCCGAGCAACACGCTGGAGGACACCATCGAGGGCCTGTCCATCGACCTGGAAGCCGAGGGTTCCACGCGGGTGTCCGTCAGCGAGGATCGAGGGGAACTGCGCAATCAGCTGGAGTCGTTCGTCGAGGCGTATAACTCGATGGTCGGCGAGGTCAACGAGCTGACCAGCTTTGACGTGGAAGAAAACGAAGCGTCGGTTTTGACCGGGGATTCCACCGTACGCAGTGCACGCAGCCGTCTGAGCAATGCGCTGGTGGACCGTTCCGCGGTCGAGGGCATCAACAACCAGACCTTCGCGGATCTCGGCATCACGACCCAGCGTGACGGGACGCTGCAGTTCGATACGCAGCGGTTCGACGATGCGATGGAGCGCGAGGGTTTCGACGACATCGCCGCGGCGGTGCGCGACCTGGCCGGCGGGGTGGAAGACACGCTGGAGGGGATCACCGGGCGCGAGGGTTTGTTCCAGGTCCGTCAGGACGGGTTGCAGAACGAGCAGTCGCGGGTCGATGACCAGCGTGAACGGCTGGATGACCGGATCGAACGGCTGGAGTCCCGCCTGGTACGCCAGTTCTCCAGCATGGATACGGCCGTGGCCCAGATGCAGCAGACAGGGGATTACCTGCAGCAGCAGCTGGCCGGCCTGAACAGTATGGGTTAATAGACCTTGCGGGGTCACCGAACGGAGGCGAGCATGTACGGCATGAACACGAGAAAGAACGTCGATTCCTACCGCCAGGCGGGCATGCTGTCCGAGGTGCAGGTCGCGGATCCGCACCGTCTGGTGCAGATGCTGTTCGAGGGGGCGCTGGAGCGCATCGCGGTGGCCAAGGGTGCGATGAAGGCGGGAAATATCGCCTACAAGGGCGAGCGCATCGGCAAGGCGATCGACATCATCGACTCGCTGCGCTCGATGCTGGATGACAAGCACAATCCGGAGCTGGCCGAGCGCCTGGCCGCGCTGTATTCCTACATGCTGCGCCGCCTGACCGAGGCCAACCTGCACAATGATCCGGAGCGGCTGGACGAGGTGTCGAAGCTGCTGCGCGAGATCAAGGCAGGCTGGGACGAGATCCCGCCGGAATACCGCAACGCGTCCGCATCCCGCGCCAGCTGACCGTCTTGGACCCCCGTTCGCTGGCGAGTGCGCTGGATGATGTCCTGGGTCGCCTGCAGGCGGCCCGGGATGCCGAGGACTGGGAATCCCTGCCCGCGCTGGATGAGGAGGCGCGCGCGCTGATCCAGCGTGCCACGGCGAGCAGCGGAGACCGCCCTCCGCCGGGCGTCGACGCCGACGTGCGCGCGGCGCTGGAGCGGTTGTCCGAGTTCTATGCGGCCACGGTGCCGGGGCTGGCCGAACGGCGCTCCGAGACCGCGCGCGAGATCAAGGGCCTGCGTCAGGGCCAGCGGGCGGTGGGGGCGTATCAGAACACCCGCCGGGGCTGACCCGGCGCACCTCGTACACGTTATCCAGTGAATGCAGGCGGTCGAACAGGCCGCTCAGTTCGCCCAGGTCGGAGACCTCCGCCTCCAGTTCCATGCGCACGCTGCGATCCTCCGGATCGGTCTGCGTGTTGACCCGCAGCAGGTTGATCCCGCTCTGCGAGAATACCCCGCCGACCTCGGCGAACAGCCCTGGGCGGTCCTGCGCCTCCAGTTCCAGCGACACGATCTCTGTCTCGGGTTCGTCGCCCCAGCTGACCGGGATCAGGCGTGCGCGCTTGTCCTCCGGCAGGTGCAGGATGTTCGGGCAGTCGTCGCGGTGCACCGAGACCCCGGCGCCGCGGGTGATGAAGCCGATGATCGGGTCCCCGGGCTGCGGGTCGCAGCACTGCGCGCGGGTGGTGAGCAGACCGCCGACCCCGCGGATGCGGATGTCCTCGGCGTTGTGATCCGCGGCGTCGCCATCGCGGCGGCCCTCGCGGCGACGGGGGCTCGGCGCGGCGGGCGCCTCCTCGCGGCTCTTGTCGCGTTCGCGGCGCTCGCGGATCATCTGCGCCAGGCGTCCGGCGATCTGTCCCGTGGTGATGTCGCCGGCGCCCAGCGCGATCATCAGCTCGTCGAACCCGGGGTATTTCATCTGCCGCGCGAGTTCGTCGCGGTCGAGATCGGGGATGCGTTCGTGCAGTCCGAGACGCTGGCATTCGCGGTCGAACAGCTGCTTGCCGGTGGCGAGGTGCTCGTCCTGATGCTGCTGGCGGAACCAGGTGCGCACCTTGGCCCGCGCCCGGGAGGTGTTGAGATAGCCGAGGTTGGGGTTGAGCCAGTCGCGGCTGGGGCCGCCCTCGCGCGTGGTGAGGACCTCGACGCGTTCGCCGGAGCGCAGGCGGTAGGTGAGCGGGACGATGCGCCCGTCGACCTTGGCGCCGCGGCAGCGGTGGCCCACCTCGGTGTGCACGGCGTAGGCGAAATCCAGCGGCGTGGCGCCCTGGGCGAGGTCCAGCACGTCGCCCTGCGGGGTCAGTACGAACACGCGCTGGTGCAGCGGCTCGCTCTGGATCTCGTCGAGCAGGTTCTGGTCGGAGCCGTCGTTCTCCAGTAGCTGGCGCAGCGAGGTGATGGCCTGGTTCAGGGCGCGATCCTCGCGTCCGCCTTCCTTGTAGCGCCAGTGGGCGGCGACCCCGAGTTCGGCGAACTCGTCCATCTCGCGGGTGCGGATCTGCACTTCCACGACTTTGCCCTCCGGTCCCACCACCGCGGTGTGCAGGGACTGGTAGCCGTTGTCCTTGGGGTTGGCGATGTAGTCGTCGAACTCGCCGGGCAGGTGGCGCCAGTGGTTGTGCACCACGCCCAGCACGGTGTAGCAGGTCGCCAGCCGGTCCACGATCACGCGCGTGGCGCGCAGGTCGTACAGCTCGGACAGCGAGGTGTTCTTGCGCTGCATCTTCTTCCAGATGCTGTAGATGTGCTTGGGCCGGCCGAACACCCGGGCCTCGATCCCCGCATCGGCCAGGTGCTTTTCCAGCATCCGGGTGAAGCGGGCGACGTATTCCTCGCGCTCGGTGCGGTTCTCCTCCAGCCCGCGCGCGATATCGCGGTAGGTCTCCGGTTCGAGGATGCGCAGCGAGAGATCTTCCATCTCCCACTTGAGCTGGCCCACGCCCAGCCGGTTGGCCAGCGGGGCGATCACGTCCAGGGTCTCCTGTGCCAGCGCGCGGGCACTGGCGTCGGGTTCCTTGACCACCAGGCGCAGGTGCTGCACGCGGAACGCCAGCTTGATCAGCACCGCGCGCACGTCGTCGACCATGGCCATCAGCATGCGGCGCAGGCGCTCGGCCTGTTCGGGCCGGCCGGCCGGGGTCTCGAAGCGGCGGCGGACCAGTGCGGAGACGTTCTCGGTGAGCTGCGCGACGCGTTCGCCGTAGTCCCGGCGCAGGGCCTTTGCGTCGGCGTGGCCAGCGAGAAAGACCGGGACCAGCAGGGTGGCGATCAGGGTCTGACGGTCGACGTTGAGGTGGCGCAGGATCTCGGCGACATCCAGCGCATGCGCCTCCAGACCGGCGGCGTCCACCGACTCCAGCGCGCGGTCCAGTGCGGAGGCGAGGGCATCGTCCGGGGCGGTGTCGCCGGCCAGACGCTGGAGCAGCCGGTCACGATCCAGGCCGAGGAGTTCAGTGTTGGTCAGCAGGGAATGGCGCATCGCGAGGACCGTGTGGGGCGCGGGGATGGGACGCGCCCATTGTACCCGAGTTGCGGAGGGCGACGGGGATGTTCAGGATCATGGGCATGGCCAATGTGATCCGGTTCCTCATCCTGCTCGCGACGGGTTACGCCGTGCTGGTGGCGACCGTCTATCTGACCCAGGACCGCCTGATTTACATGCCCTCGCGCGACGTGACCTCCACGCCCGCGGATGCCGGGCTGGACTTCGAGGAGGTGTGGCTGGAGCCGGAGGCGGACGTGCGCCTGCACGGCTGGTATCTGCCGGGGCCGGAGGAGGATGCCCCGGTGCTGCTGTTCTTCCATGGCAATGCGGGCAACATCGGGCATCGCCTGCATTCGCTGCAGCGGTTCCACGAGGTGGGGCTCGCGGTGCTGATCATCGATTATCGCGGCTACGGCCGTTCCTCGGGCCGGCCGGATGCGCCGGGGCTGCACGCCGACGCCGAGGCCGCCTGGGACTATCTGCGCGAGGAACGCGGCTACGCGACGGAGGACATCGTGGTGTTCGGCCGCTCGCTGGGGGCGGCGGTGGCGGCGCGCCTGGCGGCGGAGCGCGAACCCGGTGCGGTGATCCTGGAGTCCGCGTTCACTTCGGCGGCGGATCTGGGGGCGGAGATCTACCCGTTCCTGCCGGTACGCTGGCTGATCCGCCATCCGTATCCGGTCCTCGAACATGTCCGGCGCCTGGAAGCACCGCTGCTGCTGGTGCATGCGCGCGAGGACGAGATCGTGCCCTTCGAGCATGCGCGCCGCCTGCAGGCGGCGGCCCCGGGCACCCCGCCGATCCTGGGCCTGTGCGGCGGCCACAACGACGGCTTCCTGCGGTCCGGGTCGCTTTACACCCGCGGGTTGCAGGATTTCCTCGCCGCGGCCGGCCTGCTGCGTGGCGGAACGCCCTGAGGTCGCGCCGGGTCCATCACGATTCACCACTACTTGCTGCACGGGAGAAAGCCATGAAAGCACTGCTGATCGATGCCGAAAAACAGTCCATCGAACCGATCGAGATCGGCGGACGGGAAGACCTGCCCGGACTGATCGGATACGAAACCCTCGAGGCGGATACGATCGGCCCCGAAGGCGACACCCTGTTCTTCGACGAGGAATGTTTCCTGCGCGGAACCGCCGGTCGCTTCCAGATTGACAGCATCATTCCGGTGTCCGGCCGGGGCGTGGTGGTCGGTTCCTCCGATGGCGGCACGACTCTGCAGGATGTCGTCTCCGACGTGGACAGCCTCAGCGCGCGTCTGAAGTACCTGTAGACCGTTCCCGGGTCTCCACCTGCACCTCGCCGTGCAGGGTGCGGTGTACCGGACAGCGATCGGCGATCTGCAGCATGCGTTCGCGCTGTTTCGCATCCAGGTCGCCCTCGATGGTGATCTCGCGGGTGATGCGGTCGACCGGGCCGTTCTCGCCCTTGAGTTTCTCGTGCTGCAGATGCACCCGGACGCGTTCCAGCGGCAGCTGCTTGTGCGCGGCGTACATGCGCAGGGTCATGCTGGTGCAGGCCCCCAGCGACGCCAGCAGTAGCTCGTAGGGGTTCGGGCCGGTGCCATCGCCGCCGACGTCCGGCGGTTCGTCGGCCAGGAAGTGATGCGGGCCGATGCGGACGTCCTGCTGGTACTGGCCGTCGCCGGTCTCCTCGACCGTCACTGCGGTCCCGTCGCCGGGCGCATCCGCGTCCGCCGAATCCCCTCGTTCTTCGCCGATATAGCGTGTGCCCCAGGCGGCGACCAGTCCGGCCACGTATTCGGCGTCGGCCGGATTGAGCAGGGTGTGGTCGGCATCGTCCAGTGACACGAAGCTCTTTGGATGGCGCGCCGTCTCGAAGATGCGCCGCGCCGCGTCCACCGACACCACCGTGTCGCCCGGAGCGTGCAGGATCATCAGCGGCCGGTCGAGGTCGCGGATGCGTTCGGCCTGGGTCTGGCTGCGCAGGTCCTCGACGAACTCCCGCCGGATACGGAACGGGCGGCCGGCGAGGTTCACCGTCGCCTCGCCTTCGGTCTCGATGGTCTCTAGCGCCTCGCCGAAGTGGTCCAGCACGCTGTCGGCCTCGAACGGGGCGGCGATGGTGGCGACCGCGCGGCATTCTGGAATCCGACCGGCGACGCCCAGTACCGCCGCGCCGCCCAGGCTGTGGCCAACCAGCAGGGCGGGGGCGGCCTCTCGCCCGCGCAGGTAGTCGGCCGCGGCCAGCAGGTCCTCCAGATTGGAGGAGAAGCCGCTGTTGGCGAAGTCGCCCTCGCTGTCGCCCAGTCCGGTGAAATCGAACCTCAGCGTCGCGATCCCGGCCTCGGCCAGTCCGCGGGCAATCCGGTTGGCGGCGCGATTGTCCTTGCCACAGGTAAAGCAGTGGGCGAACAGGGCCCAGGCCCGGACGGGCCCGGTGGGGCGGTCGATTCGCCCGGCCAGCATCTGGCCCTGGTGGCCCGGAAATTCGACGCGTTCTCGGCGCATGTAGCGACCTCCTGTATCCGTGCCGGGATCGGCCCGGATGTCGGCCGGATCCCGGAAAACAAAAAACCCGCCGGAAGACGCTCCCGGCGGGTGGCCTGGCCCGCTCCGGGACACGGAGCGGGCAGCGGGGCAGGCCGGTTCTACGCCTTGCCGGCTGCTTCGGCTTCGGCCAGCCGGATCAGCTTCAGCTCGTGGAACAGCCCCATCAGCAGGCTGACCGACATGACCAGAAGCACGATCATGAACGGCAGACCCGTACTGACCGCGCCGGCCTGGAGGGCCGACAGGGCGGCGGCTCCGCCGACGGCCAGCAGCACGGCGGCGATCAGGCCCTCGACGGTGGCCCAGAACAGGCGCTGCGACTGCGGGGCGTCGGTCTTGCCGCCGGAGGTGATGCTGTCGATGACCAGCGAACCGGAGTCCGAGGAGGTCACGAAGAACACCAGCACCAGCACCACGGCCAGGAACGAGGTGAGCGCGGCCAGCGGCAGGTTCTGCAGCATCTGGAACAGCGCCAGCGAGGAGTCGGTGATGCCCTCGTCGGCCAGCGCGCCGATGCCGTCGCGCACCTGATCGATGCCGGTGCCGCCGAACACGCTCATCCAGATGACGGTGACCAGCGTGGGTACGATCAGCACGGCGGTGACGAACTGGCGCACCGTACGCCCGCGCGAGACGCGCGCGATGAACATGCCGACGAACGGCGACCAGGAGATCCACCACGCCCAGAAGAAGATGGTCCAGCTGTGGTAGAAGGTCTCGTCCTCGCGCCCGACCGGGTTGCTCAGCGGGATGATGTACTGGGCATAGGCCGAGAGCGTGGTGCCGGTGTTGGCGAGGAAGGCGATGAAGCCGCCGAAGATCATCACGAACAGCATGAGCAGCCCGGCGACGATCAGGTTGAGGTTGCTCAGCACCTTCACCCCGCCGTCGATGCCGCGCATGACCGAGAGCAGGGCGATCACGGTGATGCCGATGATCACCGCCAGCTGCGTGCCCAGTCCGCCGTCGATGCCGTCGAACAGGAAGTCCAGGCCGGAGGCCGCCTGCTGCGCCCCCAGACCCAGCGAGGTGGCGAGACCGAACAGCGTGGCGAGCACCGCCAGGGTGTCGATCACGTGGCCGAACGGGCCCCAGACGCGCTCGCCCAGAATCGGGTAGAACGCCGAACGGATGGTCAGCGGCAGCCCCTTGTTGTAGGCGAAGAAGGCCAGTGCCAGGCCGACGATGGCGTAGACCGCCCAGGGATGCAGGCCCCAGTGATACATGGTGGCGCCCAGCGCGGCTTGCTTGGAGGCCTCGGTGCCGCCTTCGATCCCCAGCGGGGTGCCGAACCATTCGGTGAAGTAGCCCACCGGTTCCGCCACGGCCCAGAACATCAGGCCGATACCCATGCCCGCGGCGAACAGCATGGAGAACCAGGACAGCAGCCCGAAGTCGGGTTTGGCGTCCTGGCCGCCGATACGGATGCGCCCGATCGGCAGGAGGATCAGGGCGAGGGCGAAGAGGACAAACAGGTTGCCGGCCGAGAGGAACAGCCAGTCGAAGGTCTCCTGAATCCACGTCTGGGTGGCACCCAGACTGTCATTGGCCTGGTCGGGAAACAGCAGGGCCCCGATCACGAACAGCAGGATCAGGCCGGCGCTGACCACGAAAACCGGGTTGTGCAGGTCCAGTCCGAGGGGATTGATGTTCTGCTCACCGATCTCGTGATCGGTGTCGTAGGCCTTTTCCAGCTCTTCTTTTTGTTTTTGCAGATCGTCTTGGTCGTTCACCCCGCTACCTCCCTTGTTTGGTGACCTCGGGATGATTGCACGGCCGCACCTTAAACCTCAATCCGTATGGCGTTTTGGGGGTCCGTTCGTGTTTCAGGCGGAGTCGCCGTGGCCAAAGGTACGGGCCACGTAGTCGATGTCCTTGTCGCCACGGCCGGAGAGATTGACCAGCACGGTGCTGCCGGGGTGGGCCTGCCCGTGCTGCACCGCCCAGGCCACCGCATGGGCGCTTTCCAGCGCGGGGATGATCCCCTCGGTGCGCGACAGGCGGTAGAAGGCGTCCAGGGCCGAATCGTCATCCACCGCGTGGTAGGCGGCCCGCCCGGTGGTCTTCAGATACGAGTGTTCGGGGCCGACGCCGGGGTAGTCCAGTCCGGAGGCGATCGAATGCACCGGGGCCGGGTTGCCCTCGTCGTCGCTCAGCAGCATGCACTTGAATCCGTGCAGCATCCCAGGCTTGCCGAAGGTCATGGTGGCGGAGTGCTGCCCGGGTTCGCTGCCGCGACCCAGTGGCTCCACACCGTTGAGCTGCACCTCGGGATCCTCGATGAACCCGGCGAACATGCCCATCGCGTTGGACCCGCCCCCCACGCAGGCGACCACCTGCTCCGGCAGCTGGCCGTCGGTCAGTTCCTGGTACTGCTCGCGCGCCTCGATCCCCACCACCGACTGGAAGTTGCGCACCATCATCGGGAACGGGTGCGGGCCGACCACCGAGCCGATCGCGAACAGGGCGTCGTCGGCCTGCGAGAGATAGGACTGGAACGCGGAGTCCACCGCTTCCTTGAGGCTGCGCCCGCCGAAGGACACCGGGACGACTCTGGCCCCCATCAGCTTCATGCGGGTGACGTTGGGCGCTTCCTTTTCGATGTCGATCTCGCCCATGTGGATCTCGCATTCCATGCCGAAGCAGGCCGCCGCGGTGGCCAGGGCGACGCCGTGCTGGCCGGCACCGGTCTCCGCGATCAGCTTTTTCTTGCCCATGTGCCGCGCGAGCAGGGCCTCGCCCATGCAGTGATTGAGCTTGTGCGCCCCGGAGTGGTTGAGGTCCTCGCGCTTGAGGTAGATATGCGCGCCGGCCTCGCGGCTGAGGTTGCGCGCGTAGTAGACCGGGGTGGGGCGGCCCTGGTAATGCCGGCGGATGTAGCGAAGTTCCTGCAGGAAGTCCGCCGACAGCGCCAGCTGACGCCAGGCGCGCTCGATCTCGGCGAAATGGGATTCGAGTTCCGGTGGCAGGAAGGCGCCGCCAAAATCACCGAAATAGCCTTCGGCATTCGGAAAGTCCTTGAGGTACGACATGGCAGTCTCGTGGCCGGGGGCGGCGCGGGCCGCCGTGGATCTCCGTGAGAGGGCCTATCATCGTGGTTGCCGCTCGTGCGGACAAGCGGGCGGGGAGGGCGCCCGGCCGGGCCGGGCGCCGGGGCCGGTTTACTGCAGCACGCTTTCGAGGATGCGTTCGTTGTCCTCGGTGGCTTCGGCCATGATCTCGGCGATGCTGCCGCCGAACACCCGCGCCACCAGACTGGTGTTCATGCGCGATACGATGACGGTACCGTCAGCGCGTTCGTAGACCGAGACGCGGCAGGGCATCATGGAGGTCACCAGATAGTTGTCTTCCTCGCTCAGGAGGTTCCCGGCGTGATCCGGCTGGCACAGTTCGAGGACCGTCACCGGGGCGACGTCGTATCCATGTTCGCCCACGGTGCCGCTCAGGTCGTGCTTGGTCGGGACCGCCCAGCCTTCGGCTTCGGCCGCGGTCTCGATGCGCTCGATGGTCTCGGCGTAGCCATACTGGCTTTCGTCCTCGACGATCATCAGTCCGGGCGCGGCGTTGTACGCATAGGCAAAGGCCAGGACGATACCGGCGATCAGGCCGATGATGGCCCCCAACAGGAAACGGTTCTGCATTGCTCTCTCTCCTCGCTGTTTTTGTCGTCAGCATTCCCACGATACGCCCGTCGGGCCTGAAAAGACCATGGCGAGTTCCCTGAAAGAGCATGCCGGTCCGCTGTTGCTGGGCGGGCTGGTAGTGCTCGGGATCGGGCTGGGCATCGGCGTCGGTGATCCGGAATGGATCCTGGAGACGGGGCGCCGGCTTACCGGCGATCCCTGGCGGCTCGCGGGGCTGGTGGTGCTGATGGCGATCCTGTTCACCTTCGCGCTGCCGGGCAGTCTGGTGGTGTGGCTGATTGCGCCGTTCGTGGCGCCATGGATCGCGGTCCCGTTGCTGGTGACCGGCAGTGTCGCGGGCGCGCTGGGCGGGTACTTGCTCGCGGGTCGTCTGGGTGCGGATCGCGGCCCGCTGCGGCACCATCCCTGGCTGGTGGAGGCCCTGCGTCGGCACGGCGACTTCCTGAATCTGATGGCGATGCGTACCTTCCCGGGGTTCCCGCATTCCGTCATCAATTATGCCGGGGGCATGCTGGGCCTGCCCCGCGCGACCTTCGTGCTGGCCACGACCCTGGGGCTGTGCGTGAAATGGGGTGTGTATTCCAGCGTGCTTTACGGGGCGGCGGAGGCCATTGAGGACGGCGACGCACTGCAGCCCTGGACCCTGGTGCCGCTGGGCGTGCTGGCGCTGCTGCTGGCGGTCGGGGGCTGGCTGCGGCAGCATTACCGTCGCTCGGGCGGGGCCTGACGGCACGGCTGCGCGGCCAGCGGATCTACGCACAAACCTGAGAGAGAACGAATGATATTCGGACGATCGCATGCGTTCTTCGCCACCGTGAATCCGGTGGTGTTCACCGCGTCATCCATCGTGGTGCTGACCTTCGTGCTGTTCGGGGTCATCTTCACCGAGACGGCCTCGCTGACCTTTGCCGCGATCCACGGGTTCATCACCGAGTATCTGGGCTGGATCTACATCCTGGCGGTGACCGTCTTCCTTGCCTTTCTGGTCTGGCTGGCGCTCAGTCCGTACGGGCGGATTCGCCTCGGGAATACCGAGGACCGCCCGGAGTTCAGCTTCATGGCCTGGTTCTCGCTGCTGTTCGGCGCGGGGATGGGGATCGGCCTGATCTTCTGGAGCGTGGCCGAGCCGATGCTGCACTACCAGAACCCGCCGTTCGGCGAAGGCGAGACCCAGGAAGCGGCCGGCGAAGCGATGGCCTTCACCTTCTTTCACTGGGGCCTGCATGCCTGGGCGGTGTACGTGGTGCTGGGCCTGTCGGTGGCGTATTTCTCGTTCCGCAAGGGCCTGCCGCTGACGATCCGCTCGATCTTCTATCCAATGCTGGGGGACCGGATCTACGGGCCGATCGGGCACGTGATCGACATCCTCGCGGTGTTCGGCACGCTGTTCGGGCTGGCGACCTCGCTGGGCTTCGGCGCGATGCAGCTGAACACCGGCCTCAACGTGCTGTTCGGCATGCCGGTGTCCGGCTGGTTCCAGGTGGGGATCATCGGGGCGATCACCTTCGTCGCGGTGATGGCCGTGATCTCCGGGCTGGACCGCGGGCTGAAATGGATGAGCCTGGCCAACCTGTGGCTGGCCACGGCACTGCTGCTGTTCGTGCTGCTCGCCGGCCCGACGCTGTTCATCATCCGCTTCTTCCTCGACTCCATCGGTGAGTATCTCAACCACATCGTGCAGCTGAGTCTGACCGCAGGCGCGATGCAGGAGGCCGAGTGGCAGAAGAGCTGGACCATCTTCTACTGGGCCTGGTGGATCGCCTGGTCGCCGTTCGTCGGGATCTTCATCGCGCGGGTCTCGCGCGGGCGCACCATCCGCGAGTTCATTGCCGGCGTGCTGCTGCTGCCGTCCCTTTTCGTGTTCGTGTGGCTGGCGGTGTTCGGCGGCACGGCGCTGCATTTCGAGCTGTTCGGAGACGGCGCGGGGATCGCGGCGGCGGTGGCCGAGGACACGACCATTGCGCTGTACGCCACGCTGGAGCAGCTGCCGCTGTTCCATCTGGCCTCGGGGCTGGCGACCATCCTGATCGCGACCTATTTCATCACCTCGTCGGGGTCCGGGACCCACGTGATCGACGCGCTGGTCTCGCGCGGGAGCACGCGCTCGCCCAAGCGTCAGCGGGTGATCTGGGGCATCACCGAGGGCGCGGTGGCGGCGACCCTGCTGATCGTGGGCGGCGAGATGGCCCTGGACGGGCTGCAGACCGGGGCGATCACCGCGGGACTGCCGGTGGCGATCATCCTGCTGTTCGCCTGCGTGAACCTGACCCGGGCACTGCAGGGCGAGACGGCCGCCCCGTACTGACGCGGCCTGATGCGTCGGCGGGTACGGGACAAGTCCCTGTTCCGGGTCTTGGGAAACACTGATCAATGTACACGCTCGCGCTCGAGTCGCTTTTGCGTGCGAACAAGGCGCGGCGACCGCCGTGCAGTCATTCTGCACAAGGGAGCCGCAACGCCGTGCGCGCGCCCGTTTTTGATCAACAACGGGCGGCCGAGCCCCTGCATTTAATAACTTGTGGGGGTTGGCACCCCGGGTTCCCCGATCCTGCGTTGCGGCCCTTGCCGGTAGAACCACTACCGGCTGCGTACCGCGCCTTGTCTCGGAAAACCCGGGGTGCCAACGCGAGCGTGTACATTGATCAGTGTTTCCCTTGGTTTCGGCGGTCGGCTGCGCCACACTGCGCGCATGTCGACCGCCGCTCCCCCTTCCCGTGCCGGCTCTGCCGGGCGCCCGCTGTCGCGCCTGGCGGTGCTGGTGGTGGACGATTTCGCCAACATGCGGGCGACCCTGCGCGAGATGCTGCTGACCTCCGGCTTCGAGGACATCGATCTCGCGCGCGATGGCGTGGATGCGCTGGACAAGCTGGAACGGCGTCGCTACGACATCGTGCTGTGCGACTACAACCTGGGCGACGGGCCGGACGGCCAGCAGGTACTGGACCGGGCCCGTGAACAGGGCTGGGTCGGGCCGGCCACGGTGTTCGTGATGGTCACCGCCGAGAACAGCAACGAGATGGTCATGGGGGCGCTGGAGAGCGGCCCCGATGCCTACCTGTCCAAGCCCTTCAACCGCGAACTGCTGGTGGTGCGGCTGCAGCGCGCCCTGCGGCGGCGGGATCCGCTGCGCGCGCTGGATCCGTACTGGCGTCGTGGCGAGTTCGCACAGGCGCGGGCCGAGGCCGAACGCATGCTGGAAGCCGGGGAGGGGCGTGCCGCCGACCTGCAGCGCCTGCGCAGCGATCTGGCCCTGGCCGAGGGCGAGCCGGGCGTGGCGGCCGAGGCCGCCCGTGCGGTGACGGGCGAGACCACGCCGCCCTGGGCCCAGGTGCGTCTGGGCGAGGTGGCCGAAGCCGAGGGGGACCTTGCGGCTGCCGAGGAGGCGTATCGAGCGGCCATTGCGGCGACGCCGTATTACATGCCGGCGCATGATCGGCTGGCGTTCGTGCTGGAACGCACCGGCCGCGAGCGCGAGGCGCTGGACGTGCTGGTCGCGGCGGCGGAACGCTCGCCCAAGTCGCTGGCGCGGCAGCGGGCGCTGGGGCGGCTGGCCCTGGCGCAGGGGGAATACGAGCGCGCCGCACGGGCCTGGCGCCATGCGATGGCCCTGGCGACCCAGATGCAGATACCGCATCCGGGTGACATGGCGTATCAACTGGAGGCATTGATCGCGCGCGGGGCGACCCGCGAGGCGCGGACCAAACTGCAGAGCCTGGAGAGTGATTACCGCGGTCATCCGGAAGTGCACTGGTGGGTCGTGGTGACGCGTCTGCGCCTGCTGCTGGCCGGTGTGGCGGTGGATCGCGCGGGGTTGCTCGGCCAGCTGGATGCGGCCATGGCAGCCGGATCACCGCCGCCGGCGCTGCGCGAGGTGCTGCCGGACCTGCTGGAGCAGGCAGGTGAGGGCGAACGCGCGCGGAGCCTGCGGACATCGAACGGCGGCCCGGGGGAGACATGAAGAGCATCGATTTCGGTACCGTCATTGCCATTTCCATCCACGACATGAAGAACTCGCTGGGGATGGCGATGAATTCGCTGGAGGCGCTGCGGGACCCGGAGACCGGCGAGTGCAACTGCGACGAGCAGACCATCGCGCGACTGCAGTACGAGGCCCATCGCGTGCACGACAGCCTGGTACAGATGCTCACGCTGTACCGCAACCAGCAGGGGCTCTACACCCCGCGTTTTCGCCCGCTGCTGGTGATCGAACTGCTGGAGGACTACTGGGCGTCCAGCAAGCCGCTGATGGATCACAGCGGGGTGACGGCCGAAATCGACTGCGACGAGGACCTGGAATGGGTGCTCGATCGGGAACTGGTGACGGCGGTGCTGGAGAACGTGGTGACCAACACCGTGCGTTACTGCAACGCTCGCATCCGTCTGTCGGCCGCGGTGCGCGATGGCGAGCTGTGGCTGCAGGTGGAAGACGACGGTCCCGGGTTCCCGGAGCCCATGCTGGGTTCGCGAACCACCGAGGATCAGGCGATGCTGGAGCGCGGCGCCGGGCGGACCGGACTGGGCCTGTATTTCTGCGCGATGATCGCCGAGCTGCACACGGCACCGGACGGGGCGCCGGGCTCGGTCCGGCTGTCGAATGATTCGGATCTCGGCGGGGGGCGCTTTACCCTGAGACTGCCGGCGCTGCCGCCGTCCGAAACCCTGTAGCGGCGGCGGTTTCGGGCGCCTTTGCGGGGCGCCGGGTAACCTGTTGTTTGACTGCCAAATCGAGAGAATCAATGCAAGCAGGATGGATTCGTCATGCCGGTCCGGCGTTGGCCGGGGCGCTGCTGGGGCTGGTGCTGGTGGCCTGCGGCGGGGAGACCACGGCACCGGTGACCCTGGATCAGCTGAGCAGCTCCGCAGCGGAGTTTGACGGCGAGATGGTGGAGGTGACCGGTCGCGTCCAGTCCTTCGATGATCCGCGGCATTACTGGATCGAGGATCATCCGCGCAACCGTGTTGCGATTTCGCCGGATGCGGCGGTCGCCGACCGCGTGGGCGAGGAAGTGCGCCTGGTCGGCCGGTTTTCGTATGATCCCGAGAGTGGCCGTTCGCTCGAAGTGAATGCGGAGGCGACGGCCGCCGCCAACGCCAGCCACTGACAACGCCATCCACTGACCAACGAGCGGACGACGCACATGAGCGAATGGATCGACGTGGGGCCGGAAGGCTCGATTGAACCCGGAGACCACCGGCTGCTCGAGGCCGGAGATACCGAAGTGGCGGTGTTCAACGTGGATGGCCGCTACTTTGCCCTCGAGAACCTCTGTTCGCACGAAGAATTCCCCATCGCGGGCGGCACGATCGACGACGACTGCATCACCTGCCCGCTGCACGACGCGGAATTCGACCTGCACACCGGCGAGGCACTCACGCCGCCGGCCGAGGACCCCATTCCGACATTTCCGGTGCGGGTGCAGGACGGGATGATCCAGGTCGGCAGTCAGCCGATCGGCGGCGACGCTTGAACCGGTCCGATCGCGCGCCCCGGGTGCGGCGATGACCGCCGATGGCGACTGGCAGGGCCTCGCGGGGCTGTCGGCGACTCAGCGCGAGGAGCTGGCGGCCGGCATCGTCCCGCGGGTGGTCGATCATCTTGAAGCCTGCCTGAACACCACGCTGGAACAATGGGAGCAGGGGGCGACCTGGCGCGAGGAGCAGGGCGAAGCACTGGAGTGGGCAGCGCAGCTGCGGGCCTATGCCACGCCCATCCTGCAGGAGTTCCGCGACGCCCTGGCGGGTGATCTGCGCAATCCCGAGTACCCGCCGCACTACGATTTTTCGGGCATCGCCTTTGCGGGCGGAGATTCCGGCCTGCACATCCTCGATGACTACCAGTCGAGCCGGCGTTCGTTGCGCCACCAGCTCGAGGGCTCGGTGCGCGAGAACAATCGGTATTCGTATTTCATGCTGGTCCAGGCGGCGCGCGAGGACCGGCGCTTCGAACATCCCAACTGGGCGCCGTGGTCGCCGCTGCACTGGTACGAGCGACTGATCGAGGCGGCGGAACGGTATTTCGGGCGCACCGCGCTGACTCTCGACCTGATGCAGGGCTATCTGCGCTGTCTGCGCGATTCCGGTGCGCCGATGATGGCGTTTGTGGTGGAAACGGTGGATGCCTGCGGCCTGGTGACCGAGGAGCCCGAAGCCGGCACCGCGGCTGGCGGCGCGCGCGAGCGGGAAAGCTCGGCAAGCTGGCAGGCCTATCCGGCTGCCGCTGCGAGCCGTTCCGAAGTGCGGCCGCCGGACGCCGATCTCGGTCCGCTGTCCGCCCGGGGCGGGCCGGAGATGCCGTCAGCGGAGGATGCCCCCGAGGCCTGGGCCCGCTGGGCCGCGGAGCTGGCCCGGGCCACCGGCAGTGGCCCGCGCTCGTCCGGAGCGGGGGGTGCGCCCGCAGGTGCCGGACCGGACGGGGATGCCGGTGCGGGGGACGCTTCCGGGAATGCCCCGGCCGCGGCGGAGCAGGCCCGCAGTCAGGAAGATCTGACGCCGTTCATTCTCGACCTGCTGCAGGGGATGTTCGACCACATCTTCCGCCAGGTCGGTTTCAATCCGCGCGTGCGGGCCGAAATCGCCGACATGCAGTTCGCGCTGGCGCGGGTCGTGATCCGTGATCTGTCGTTCTTCCGGGATCGCTCCCATCCGCTGCGGCTGTGGATCGGCAGCGTGATCAACACCGGGATCCGTGTGAGTCCGGAGGCGGACGATGCCGAAGGAGACGGTGGCGAAGAAGGCGTGAACGCCTATCTGCAACGCATCCGCGACTCGGTCGAGCGCCTGCGTCACGAGGCGGACAGCATGGACCGGGAGGGTGCGCGCGCGCTGCTGGAGGACTGGCTGGCCGCGATCGAGGAGGAAGACGCGCGCTGGCACCGGCGCCAGGAGTCGCGCACGGAGACCTTCGAGGCCGAGGAACGCGCGGCGCGCGCACGGCGTTCGCTGACCGTCTGCGTGCTGGAGACCGGGGCCTCCCTGCCGCAAACGGCGGCGGATTCCGTGGAGGCGGCCTGGGAAGACCTGCTGGCGGCGGACGGCGGCGAGGACGAGGAGGTGAGCCGGGCGATCCGCGGCGTGGTGGAAGCGATCTGTCGCGGAGCGACGCCGGCGGAGATCCAGCCGCGGGTGGCAGAGCTCAAGGCGGCGGGCGAGCAGGCCGGTGTCGAGGCGGAAAGGCTGCGCCGGGTCGTCGAGCAGCTGGGCCGGGCGCATCTTGCGCGCATGCGGGCCACGGCGGACGCCGAGGCGTTCGACCCGCAAGAGCGGATCCGCCATCGGCGGCATCTGCGCTACGAGGACGACGATCCCGAACTGGTCACCGATCTGGACGATGCCTGGGTGTTCGAGGCCAGTCGCGCCCGGGTGGGAGACTGGTACGAGATGGTCGACCGCACCACCGGTGAGGCGCGGCGCATGGCGCTGGTATGGCGGGGGGAGGCCACGCGGCGGTTCCTGTTCGTGTCGCTTGACGGGGTGAGTGCGCGACGGCACAGCCTGCAGGGTGTGGCACAGGAGCTGCGCGAGGGCCGGATGCGGATCCTGCCGCAGGATAACCCGCTGGACGCAATGATCCGATGAAGGGGTCGTAAAACCGGCCGTGCGGGGCGGCCCCGCACGGCACAACCGGGTAACCGGCGGGTCAGTCGACCGGCGGCATGTATTCGTAGCGCCGGTGGTCTTCCTCTTCGGGCATGGGTACGCCGGCGGCTTCGAGGGCCTCGGTCAGGTCCTCGCAGTCGTCCAGCTCGTCGGCCCGGTTGCGCAGGGTGTACAGCGCATCCGAGGCTTCGGCGACGGGCATGCGGATAACGATTTCGCCGTTTTCGGCCTTGACCAGATTCATGATCATTCCTCCCGTTTGAGTCGCTGGTTCAGTCCTCGATCGAGGGCTGGCGCGGCGCATGTTCGTCGAATGCGTGCGGCGGCTGGCGGAACTCGTTGTCCAGCTCGTACACGCCCTGCTGCAGAACCGAAGACAGCGCGCGGGCGCCGTTGCGGACCTCGCCATTCAGTTCCGTCAGGTTTTCGGTGATGCTTTTGGCCGTTTTCTTGTCCAGCGTCAGCGTGACGATGCCGTTCTCGTTCTTGACGTCCATGGGCGGCTCCTTTTGCGGATGGTCGCGCGTTGGTGACTTGATCCAGGTCAATACTGTGACAGGATTGGGGGCGTAAAATTCTCAAGGGCGTATGCCGTTCCCGTGAAGCCCCTGATTCGAGCGTAGACCATGCGTCCGAGCCGGGGGGCTTGTCGAGGGGGAAGCTTCCATTCTTCAACCGGCCGCAGAGCCGGGGTTTTCACACAGGGGATCCCGTTACGTGTCTTGTCTTCCAGCCGGTGTCCGGTGTTGATGTTTTCCCGTCCTCCGGTGTTTCGGCTCAGCCCGGCCGCACTGATCGCGCTCGGCTATCTCGTGGCGGGCTCCCTGTGGGTCGCGCTGTCCGACATGCTCTTCATGTGGAGCTTCGGGATCGAGGCGAGCCTGACCCGGGTCAGTCTGCTGAAGGGCCTGGGGTTCGTCTGGGTGAGTGGCGGACTGCTGTACCTGGCCATGCGGACATTCGGGGTCCGTCGGGGCGCGCGGACGCGTAACGGCGGCGGTCTGACACTGCTGCGCGGTCGCCAGCCCTGGGTCTGGGTCGCCCTCGCGGTGGCGGTCGCCGGTTCGGTCGGTGGTGTCGCCTTCGGCACGTTCCATATCGCTCAGGCCACCGCGGATCAGCAGGTGCGCGAAGAATTGCGGGCCACTGCCTTTCTCAAGGGCGGGCTGGTGGATCGGTGGATGGCGGAGCGCGCCGGAGATGCTCGAATCCTGGCGGATGCGCGCGGTTTCACCGCGTTTGTCCGCTCGTTGCAGCGCCACGACTCCGAGGTCGCGCGCACCACGCTGGAGAACCGCCTGCAGGCGATCCGGACGGCCTACGGTTATCGCTCCGTGGCGATCCTGGGGGCGGAGGAACACGCGGAACTGCTGGTTGCGGGGGATGAGTCCTTCCAGCGGGCCGCGGCCAGAGCGGCCCGCGTGGAAGCGATGCAGAGCGGAGTCGTCAGCCGGGCGCACGTGGACGCCGTGGACGACGCAGGGACGACCCGGCTGCACTGGGCCGCGCCTTTGCATCATCCCGGCGATCGCAACTCGGAACCGCTGGCGGTGGTGCTGTTTTCCGCCGATCTGGATCGCCTGGCTCCGCTGCTCGGGGCCGCCATCGACCTGGAAGACGGGGATGCGGCCACCTGGCTGGTCAGTCATCCGTCCGACCGCGCGCCGGTGGTGATGCGGCTGGACGGTGAGTCCGCCCGGCGCGTGGAACCCCCGGCGGAGTTTGCGCAGCTGGAAAGCCGCCTGCTGCGCAGCGGTTCCGGCGAGGCGGTGCAGATCGGATCGCTGGGCGAGGAGGATAATGGTCGTCTGGCGGCGGTGCGTGGCCTCGAGCTCGATGACTGGTCGGTAGTGGTCAAGCGGGATCGCGCGCCCCTGGTGGCCGGGGCGCATCGGCAGGCGGCATGGACCGGCGGAGCCCTGTTGCTGGTCTGGTTGCTGATGGCCGGCGCCGGGGCGCTGGTGGGGCGTCAGCAATGGCTTCAGCGCAACCTGCGGCTGATGCAGTCGCATTCGGAACAGGACCGCCTGTTGCGGGTGTTCTTCGACATGCCGTTCGTGGGCATGGCGGTGTCAGGGCCGGGTGGTCAGGGCTGGGAGCGCGTCAACGACTGCCTGGGCGACATGCTGGGTTACCGGCCGGAAGAACTGGCGAAGCTCGACTGGGACCGCCTTGCGCACCCCGAGGACCGTTCCCTGGGTGCCGATCTGGATCGCGAGATGCGTGAAGGCCGGCGCGACGGCTATGACGTGGAAAAGCGCCTGCTGCGGGCGGATGGCAGCGTGATGGTGGCGCACCTCTCCCTGAAGTGTACTCGCCACGCGGACGGCAGCCTGGACCGCGTTGTGGTCACGGTGGAGGACATCACCCGGCGCCGGGAGGAGGAGGAACGCCGGCGCCTGGCGTCGGTGGTGTTCGAGAATACCCGCGAGGGCGTCGTGATCACCGACAGTACGGCGCACATCCTGTCGGTGAACCGCGCGTTCACCGAGCTGATGGGCTATACCCAGGACGAAGTGATCGGGCGCACGCCGAAGATGTTCCAGTCCGGCCGGCATGACCGCACCTTCTACCAGAACATGTTCCGCCAGCTGGAGCTCTACGGACACTGGCAGGGGGAGATCTGGAACCGGCGCAAGAACGGCGAGGTGTTCCCCGAGCTGCAGAGCATCACGGCGGTGCACGACCCGCAGGGCCGGCTCACGCATTACGTGTCGGTGTTCGCCGATATCTCGCGGATCAAGGCCTCGGAGGAGGAGCTGGACTACCTGGCGCATCATGATCCGCTGACCGAGCTGCCCAACCGTCGCCTGCTGCTGGCACGTCTGGGCCATGGCATCTCGCTGATGCGGCGGCGCAACGGGGTGCTGGCGCTGCTGATCGTGGATCTCGACCGCTTCAAGGACGTCAATGACAGCCACGGCCACGCCGCCGGCGATGCCCTGCTGCGCAGCGCGGCCATCCGGCTGCAGCGCGAGCGCCGCGGAACCGATACCGTGGCGCGGCTGGCCGGGGACGAATTCGCGGTGGTGGTGGAGAATCTGGCCCACCCGGACGACGCCGGCATGATTGCCGAATCCATGATCCGCCACCTGGCCGAGCCCTGTGACCTGGGCAACGGAGTCGAGGTCGAGGTGGTGGCGACCGTCGGGATCGCGCTGTTCCCGGATCACGGGGCCGGTTCCGAGGCGCTGCTGCAGCAGGCGGGCACCGCGCTGTCGCGCGCCAAGGAAGAGGGGCGCGGGTCGTATCGTTACTACTCGGACGCCTATACCGAGGCGGCGCGCGAGCGCATCGATCTCAGCTCGCGTCTGCGCCGCGCGATGGAGCATGACCACCTGGAGGTCCATTACCAGCCGCAGTACGAGATCGCGACGGGGCGCCTGATCGGGGCCGAGGCCCTGCTGCGCTGGAACGATCCGGTGCTGGGGCGCGTGTCGCCCGGTCGTTTCATCCCGGTCGCGGAGAAGACCGGCCTGATCGTGGAGCTGGGCACCTGGGTCCTGCAGGAGGTGATCCGGCAGGGACGGGCCTGGCTGGACGCGGGTTATCCTCCGATCCGGCTGGCGGTGAATGTGTCTGCGCTGCAGTTCCGACGGATGGCGCTGGATGAACAGGTCGCCGCCACCCTGGACGAGCACGGACTGCCGCCGGAATGCCTGGAGCTGGAGATCACCGAGTCCGCGCTGATGGCGGATGCCGAGCGGGCCCGTCGCATTCTGGAATCGCTGCGGGGGCGGGGCGTGCATTTCGCCGTGGATGACTTCGGCACGGGCTATTCCTCGCTGTCGCAGCTGAAGAGCTTTGCGGTGGACACCCTCAAGATCGACAAGAGCTTCGTCGACGGCATCGCCGGAGTGGTGCACGAGGATGACGTGCATGACCAGTCGATCACCACCGCGATCGTGGCGATGGCGCACGGGCTGGGGCTGACCGTGGTGGCCGAGGGCGTGGAGACCGCCGAACAGCTGGAGGCGCTGTGTGCGCTGAGCTGCGATTTTTATCAGGGCTACTTTGCCAGCCGGCCGCTACCGGTGGCGGAATTCGAGCGCGACGTTCTGACCACCTCCGAACAGGGGGGGTGAGGCGCGCCGGGAATTGGTACACTTCGCGGCTTGTTGGGCCGGCCCGGCACCGGGCACAGGGGAGAGCAGAACCGATGGAAACCGATCCGGAGCGGAAACCGCATCCTGTCCTCAAGGACTATTACGGGGACGAAAGCAACAAGCGCGCATTCGTCGACGACCTGTTCGACCGCACCGCGCCCTACTACGACCGGATCCTGCGGTTCGGTTTTCTGGGTACGGGGCAGGCGTATCGCCGCTACTCGCTCAAGCAGTCCGGTCTGCAGCCGGACATGGAGGTCCTGGATGTGGCGACCGGGACCGGGCCGGTGGCCGAAGAGATCCGCAAGATCACCGGCGATGAGCGCATCACCTGCGTGGATCCGTCGCGCGGGATGATCGATGTGGCGCGGGGCAAGCTGAATTCGCGCTTCATCCAGGGGCTGGCCGAGGATCTGCCGGTCGCCAGCGAGCAGTTCGACCGCGTGTACATGGGCTACGGTCTGCGTCACGTGCGGGATCTGCGCGAGGCGTTTGCGGAGTACTTTCGCGCGCTCAAGCCCGGCGGGCGCTGCATGATCCTCGAGGTCTCGCGTCCGCGGACGAAGCGGCAGATGGTCATGGCCCGTTTCTACTTCCGCGATTTCATCCCGTTTCTCAGCCGTGTGCTGACACGTGATCCGGACGGGCATACTCTGATGCGGTATTTCTGGGAAACCATTGACCAGTGCGTGCCCCCGGAGGAGATCATGGAGACGCTGGAATCGGTGGGCTTCGAGGACGTCCACCGTGAAGTGCAGCTGGGGGTCTTCTCCGCCTACATGGCCACGCGTCCGGCCTGATACCGCGTGGCCCTGGCCCGACTGAAGCTGCGCGTCTCCCCCGGTGCCCGCGAGGATGCGGTGGTGGGCTGGATGGGCGACGCCCTCAAACTGCGAGTCCGGGCCGCGCCGGAAAAGGGGCGCGCCAACCGGGCCGTCGAACGCCTGCTGGCGGCCGAACTGGGGCTGCCGGCGGATTCGGTGCGGGTGGTGAGCGGCCAGACCGGCCGCGACAAGACTGTGGAGGTCGAGGGCCGGGGCGAGGCCGCACTGCGCGAACATTTCGCTGGCTGACAAGGATTACTGATGGAACGCCTGACGCTGACCCGTCCCGACGACTGGCACCTGCATCTGCGCGACGGGGACATCCTCGCCTCGGTGCTGCCGGACACCGTGCGGCGCTTTCGCCGGGCGATCGTGATGCCGAACCTCAAGCCCCCGGTGACCTCGGTGGATGCGGCGGCCGCGTACCGCGACCGCATCCTCGCGGCACTCCCGGACGAGGCCGACTTCGAGCCGCTGATGACGCTCTATCTGACCGAGGAGACCACGCCCGGGATGATCGATGCGGCGCGGCAATCCGGCTTTGTCCATGCGGTGAAGCTGTACCCGGCGGGGGCCACCACGCATTCCGCCAGCGGGGTCACCGACATCCGCCGTTGCTACCCGGTGTTCGAGGCGATGGAGCGGGCCGGGCTGCCGCTGCTGATCCACGGCGAGGTCACCGACCCGGACGTGGACATCTTTGACCGCGAGGCGGTGTTCATCGAACGGCACCTGCAGGGCCTGGTGCGCGACTTCCCCGGGCTGCGCATCGTGCTGGAACACGTGACGACCGAGGCGGCGGTGTCCTTCGTGGAATCCGCGCCGAATAACGTGGGCGCGACCATCACCCCGCAGCACCTGCTGTACAACCGCAATGCGCTGTTTGCCGGCGGCATGCGGCCGCATCATTTCTGCCTGCCGATCCTCAAACGCGAGCGTCACCGGGAAGCATTGGTGCGGGCGGCGACCAGCGGGCACCCGCGTTTCTTCCTCGGGACCGATTCCGCACCGCATCCGCGCCACGCCAAGGAGTCGGCCTGCGGTTGCGCGGGCATCTATTCCGCGCATGCGGCCATCGAGCTGTACGCCGAGGCCTTCGCGGCGGCCGGCGCGCTGGACCGCCTGGAGGGCTTCGCCAGTCATCATGGTGCCGATTTCTACGGCATGCCGCGCAACACCGGCACCATCACCCTGGAGCGCGCGGAATGGACGGTGCCCGAGGCGGTCCTGTTCGGACACGATCCGGGTGTACCCCTGCGGGCGGGCGAGACCATCGCCTGGCGGGTGGCGGAGTGAAGTCCGCACCGCCCCCGGTTTGAACCACGGGGCGGTTGGCGCGGTCTCTCCGACCAGAACCTTTCAATGCGTTTTCGCAAGGAGTCAACGTGCGGGACAGTGTGACCGAACCTGAAGTGCAGCGCGGAACCCTCTGGTTCTGGCTGCTGATCAGCCTGGGGGTGGCCGCGGCCATCATCGGGCTTGGCGTGCAGCTGGAGCCGGCGGGTGCGGCCATCCTGCGCGCCCCGCTGGAGTCGCCCGCGGCCGGTGCCCTGGGCTTCGGCCTGATGATGATCTGGGCCGCCTATGCCTACGCCCTGTCGGCCGGCAAGGCCGCGGGCTCTCAGGAGATGGGGCTGGTGGTACTCAACCTGGGCCTGCCGCTGGGCCTGATTGCCCTGTGGACCTGGGAGATCAACGCCCTGTCGTTCTTCGTGGCCGTGGGCTGGGCGATCAGCCTGGGCGGCATGGGCATCCGGCTGTTCCGGCGTGAACCACTGGCCGGCGTGATGATGCTGCCGATCTTCGGGGTGAGCCTGACGGCCATCCTGCTGTCGCTGACGCTGTGGATGCTGCCGGTCGCCCAGCAGGGCGGTGCCGTCTGACGCCATGTTGCTGAACGAGGCGCAGATCGAGGCGCAGCTGGCCGATGCCGCGCGGCGCGGGGAGTTTGATGATCTGCCCGGGGCCGGGCGGCCGCTGGAGCTGGATGACAACCGCGACGTGCCGGAAGACATGCGCATGGCGTTTCGCATCATGAAGAACGCCGGCTACGTGCCGGAAGAGGTCCGGCTGCGCGGCGAGATCGCCTCGGTGGAGGCCCTGCTGCGCGAGGCCGAGGACCCCGAGGGCCGGGAACGCCATTCGCGCCGTCTGCGTGTGCTGCTGGACCGACTGGCGCGCGAGCGCGGGCGCACCGGTGGCGATGCCGGGCTGGCCACCGAGTCCGGGTATTTCCGGGCCCTGTGCGCAAGGCTCGATGGCGAGTGAGCCACCGCGCGGCCGGGGTAGCGCCAGCCGGCCGGCCGCCCGCTATGAACCCCTGCAGCGCGAACCCGTGGACGACGGCTGGGTCGGGGACGACGAAGCCGCCCCGGCGCTGCGCACCGAAGTGACCCCGGAGACGCCGCGCAGCCTGCTGGTGCGCAACGACTCGCCGGATGTTCCGTTCACCCTGTCCATCAACCCCTATCGGGGCTGCGAACATGGCTGCGCCTACTGTTTCGCGCGGCCGGCGCATGCCTATGTGGGGCTGTCGCCCGGACTGGACTTCGAGAGCCGGCTGTACGTGAAGACCGGCGCGGCGGTCGTGCTGCGGCGCGAACTGGGCGCGCGCAACTACCGGCCGTCGCCGGTCGCGCTGGGCATCAACACCGATGCCTACCAGCCGGTGGAGCGCGAATGGCGGGTCACCCGCGAGCTGCTGGAGGTGCTGGCGGAGACCGGCCATCCGGTGTCCATCGTCACCAAGTCGGCGCTGGTGGAACGCGATCTCGACCTGCTGGGGCCGATGGGCCGCGCCGGGCTGGCACAGGTGGCGGTGTCGCTGACTACTCTGGACCGGGGTCTGTCCCGTCGCCTGGAACCGCGTGCCGCGGCGCCGCAGCGGCGCCTGGAGACCATTCGGCGACTGACCGCGGCCGGGGTTCCGGTCAGCGTGCTGGTGGCGCCGCTGATTCCGGTGCTCACGGATGGCGAGACCGAGGCCCTGCTGGAGGCGGCGGCCGCGGCCGGCGCGGTGTCGGCCGACTACGTACTGCTGCGCCTGCCGCGCGAGGTGGCGGGGCTGTTCGAGGAGTGGCTGCGGACCCACGAACCGCTGAAGGCGGAGCACGTACTGGCCCGCCTGCGCGAAGCGCACGGCGGGCGGGTCTACGATTCCAGCTTTGGCCAGCGCATGCGGGGCTCCGGGGCGTGGGCCGATCTGCTGGGACAGCGCTTTGCCCTCGCGCGGCGCCGCCACGGGCTGGACCGCTGGTCCGGGCAGCTCGATTGCTCGCAGTTTCGCCCCCCGGCGCCTGCGCGGCCGGCCGACGACCGGCAGCTGGACCTGTTCTGAGCCGCTCCCCCGGTGCCGGGGCGTGGTCGGGCCGGCGGGTCGCTTCTGCCGCGCGCTTCTTCGCGCTACAGTGGCCCGGAGAGGGAGGGTCCCATGGGCGTACGCGTACATTCGAATTCCGGTGAGGATGCCGGCTGGTGGGGTCCGGTGGAGCTGCCGCCCGGGACCACCGGGCACTGGGCGATCGGGCCGCTGGACCTGTGGCTGAAACGCTGCGCCGATGAGTGGGACCTGTGGCTGGCGCGCGAGCGGGATCCGGAGGAAAGCGGTTTCCGGCGCGAGATCCCGGCGCGCGAGCCGGTGCCCGAGAAACCGGCGGAGCAGCGGCGGTTTGCCGGCACCCCCGGCGGGGCGACGGCCACGCTGGCCGTGGCCCTGGCCGACCGGCCGGTGGTCAGTCGTCCGGAGGCGCCGTTCCATGTGCCCGCGGGCGGCGAGGTCACCCTGTATGTGAGCACGCCCGCCTGGGTGCAGCTGCGGCTGGGAGAGACCCGGCTCCACGAGTTCCCCGCGTATCCCGCCTCCGATACCTGGTTCGGCCCGAACACGGTGGAGGGCGAGCTGTGCTATGCCAGCCGCACCCAGGCGCGCATGACCCTCGAAGACGTGCCCGAGCGCGCCCATCGCGTGCTGACGCCGCTGACGGTGCACAATGCCGCCCGCGACACCCTGCTGCTGGAGCGCATCAAGCTGCCGGTGCCGCGCCTGCCGGTGTATGCGGACGCGCGCGGCCGCCTGTGGACTTCGGCGGTGCGGGTACAGCACGAGCCCGAACGGGACCTGGCCGAGGTCAAGCTGGGCGAGGGTCCGCCGGCCGAGTCGCCCCGCGCGCGGCGGGTGGCCGAACCGCGTGAATCGGGTGGCAGCCGCTTCAGCCTGCGCGCGTTCAGCGCACTGTTCCAGTAGGGGGGCGAGATGGAAGAGGGTTCCTGGATCGCGCGCAGTGTGGAGCTGATGACCGCCGACGCGGTGCTCGCCTGGGTCCGCGCGGCGATCTATCTGGGGGTGGGGCTGCTGCTCGCGCGGGTGGTGTCGCGCACCCTGATCCGGGTCGCGGGGCGCCATCTGGACGCCCAGCAGGCGATGCTGGTGCGACGCATCGGTTTCTACCTGGTGCTGGTGCTGGCCGGGGTATCGGCCCTGCGCGAGCTGGGCTTCGACCTGACCGTGCTGCTGGGGGCCGCGGGCATCCTGACGGTGGCCATCGGCTTTGCCTCGCAGACCTCCGCCTCCAACCTGATCTCGGGCCTGTTCCTGATCGGCGAGCGCCCGTTCGCGGTGGGCGACGTGGTCCGGGTGGGCGACGTGACCGGCGAGGTGCTGTCAATCGACATGCTGTCGGTCAAGCTGCGCACCTTCGAGAACCTGATGGTGCGGGTACCCAACGAGACCCTGGTGAAATCGCAGCTGACCAACCTCACGCGCTTTCCGATCCGGCGCCTGGACATGCAGATCGGCGTCGCCTATCACGCCGACATCGTGCGGGTGCGCGAGATCCTGACGGACGTGGCCGATCGCGAACCGCTGTGTCTGGAGGAGCCGCGCCCGCTGTTCATCTTCCTCGAATTCGGTGACTCGGCACTGAAACTGCAGTTCTCGGTCTGGGCGAAGCGGGAAAACTTCCTCGACCTGCGCAATCGCATGCACATCGCGGTGAAAAAGGCCTTCGACGAGGCCGGCATCGAGATCCCGTTCCCGCAGCGCACCCTGGGTTCGCTGACCGGCGCCCCCTTCCCGGTGCGTGTGGTCTCCGGAGACGAGCCGGCGCCCGGGCCCGAGGTCCCGCCGGTGGACAATACCCCCGGTAATCGCTGACCGGCGGCCTACGGGCGCAGATCGAGCCACACCGGGTCGTGGTCGGAAGCGCGCCAGGGGCCGTCGGCCGGATGGGCGCCGTCGAAGCCGAGGAACACGGGTTCGTCGGCGTTCACCGGCCAGGTGTCGGCGGCCACGACCCGCGCGGCCAGCGCCTCCGGGCCGAGCAGGTAATCCAGCTGCCCCGAGCGGCCGCGGAACACGTAGGTGTGGATGGTCTCCGGATCCGTGGCCACCAGGTCCTGCTTGCCGGCCGCGCGCAGGGCGGCCAGCGGGTCTTCGGCGGCGTAGCTGTTGAGATCGCCGGCGATGATCACCGGCGGGTCGTCCGGTCTGGCCTCGCGCTGCCGGGCGATCCACTCCGCCAGGCGCTCGGCCTGCTCGGTGCGGCGCTGGTTCCAGCAGCCCTGACCGCGGTCGATGTCTCCGTGCTCCGGACAGCCGGTCTTGGCCTTGAAGTGCACGGCCACCACGCCGAAGGGCTCGCCGCCGTCGCGTGAACGGAACCAGCCCAGCAGCGGCGGGCGATGGTGGACCGCATCCCCGTCGGCCGCGGTGTCCAGCAGTTCTACCCGCTCGCGGTCGTAGAGCAGGCCGACCTGGATGGCGTCGGACCCGCTGTCGGGGTGGGCGGCCTTGCGCATGTTTGTGCGCTCGTCCAGGGCATCCACCCGCTCGCGCAGCTCGCGGCCGGCGGCGGGGCGGTTCTCCAGCTCCACGAATGCGAGGACGTCCATCGCCAGGCCCGCGAGCTGGGCGTCCAGCTTGGCGGTCTGGCGTTCGCGTTCGGCGGGATCCTGCGCGCCGCGCTCGCCCAGGGTGACGAAGTCGTTCTCCAGGTTCGCGGTCGCGATGCGCAGGGTGTCGTCGCCGGGCTCGGGCGGCGGATCGGGGCGTTCCCCGTCCTCCCATTGCGGCGGATCCACCGGATGCACGCGGTGGGCATCGAAGGCGTGGGTCAGGATGCCGGTCAGGCCCCCCACCCGACTGCCGACGCGGCGGGTGCCGTGGTCGTCCAGATACGGCACCGGGTCGGGTCGGGCGCGGTAGCTGCCGTCGTCCAGCACGATGCGGCGGTCCGCGTCGCCGTCGCCGGCATCCGGATCACCGAAGGCCCCGGTCTGGCCCGGGTGGCGCAGGCGCCCGCCGGCGGCAAGGTCGAGGCTGCCGTAGCGCGCCAGTTCGCGATTGGCGGTGACCGTCAGGGTCTGGTCGAAACGCACGCGCACGTCTTCCAGGGCCTCCAGCCGATCGGCGTCTTCCGGCAGGCGCAGGGTCACGGCCTGCGGGGGTTCGCCGCGCCGGCAGCGCTCCAGTGCCTGCACTTGGGACAGCTGCGGGCGGCCGTGGTGGCGGCCGAAACGGGCATGGACCTGTACCCGGTCGCCGGGTGCCAGGTCGGTGTCCGCGTGGTCCGGGGCGTACACGAACAGCCCGGTGGGCGGGTCGGTCGCATCGTCCTGCAGATAGAACCCGCCCAGCGCGTCCTCGCCGTGGAACACGCCGCTGACCGTGCCCTCGGCGACCACGGGTTGATCCTCGTCCACCGCGCCGGCGCGCAGCTCGTCGAGGGCCATGCGTTCGTCGGCCGGTGGGGCGGGACAGTCGGCGGCGGCCGCCCCCGGCAGGACCGGGGCCAGCAGCAGGATCAGGGCGGCGGTGGTGGCGCGAGGGTTCCGCACGGCGCGCGGGGTGTGGCGGGTCGGTGCATGCATGGTTTCTTCCCTGGCGGGCGTGTGACGGCGCCCGGCGATTTCGTGGTGTGATTTCCGTATACTGCGGCGCCTTTCCCGCCCGCGGACAAGAGCGAACGGCCATGGCGATCTGGATCGCGACCCTGCTGGGGATCGTACAGGGTATTTTCATGTTCGTGCCGGTGAGTTCAACCGCGCACCTGGTGCTCACCCAGCACTGGCTGATCGGCCAGGGCCACGAACTGCCGCCGCCCGAAAGCCCGGAGATGATCCTGTTCGATCTGGTGGTGCATGTGGGCACGCTGGTGTCGATCGTCTATGTGTTTCGCCGCAGCCTGTGGCAGCTCTCCGGCGGCATCCTGCGCGAGAGCTGGCAGTGGGCCGCGCGGCGCGGCGAGGCGCGGCGCGAGATGCTGTTCTTCCGCCTGGCGATGCTGTGCGTGCTGTCGGTGGCCGCGACCGCCGCGGTGGGCTTTACCCTCAAGGCGGCCTTCGAGCAGGTGTTCGCCAACCCGGTGCTGATCGCCGGGACCCTGACCCTGACCGGCGTGCTGCTGTGGTGGACCGACCGCCTGAGCCGGCGCCCGCTGGGGCTGCGCAGGCTGAACCCGCGCATCGCGACGGTGATCGGCGTGGCCCAGGGCTTTGCCCTGGTGCCGGGGCTCAGCCGCAGTGGCATGACCATCGTGTTCGGCCTGTTCAGCGGGCTCAAGCGGCGCTGGGCGGCGGAATACAGCTTCTTCCTCGCGATCCCGACCATCCTCGCGGCCACCGCCGTGCAGTCGCTGGACGTGTTCAACCACGACGGCCTGGGCGATCTGCCATGGTCCGCGCTGATCACCGGGTTCGTGGTCTCCGCGGTGGTCGGCGTGGTGTCGCTGAAGATGGTGCTGTTCTTCCTCTATCGCTCCAGCCTGAAGGTGTTCTCCATCTATGTGTGGATCCTGGCCTTCCTCGTGCTGTTCGGGTTCCTCGATACCGGCGTGATGTACGGCCACTGAACCACCGCGTCACTCCGGCCCGCGCAGCACCGTGAGCGGTGCCTGATCCAGCACCCGCCGGGTTCCCAGCCACCCGGCCAGTGCGATGCCGAGGGTGCCGCCGCCAATCCCGTAGACGAACGTCATCGGGTTGATGCGGTAGTCGAAGTCGAACACCTGCCAGGCCAGCAGAGCCCCGATCGCGGTGGCGATGATCGCCGCCAGCAGCCCGGCGAGAAAGCCCAGGGTTCCGAACTCGGCCAGCAGCGCGTTGCGGATGTCGCGGCGCCGTGCGCCCAGGGTGCGCAGCAGCGCGGCCTCGCGCCGGCGGACGTCGCGGGTTGCCTGGACCGCGGCGAACAGCACCGTCAGTCCGGCCACCAGGGTGAACAGGAATACGTACTCCACGGCGCGCGTGGCCTGTTCGATGATGTCGCGCACGCGCTCCAGGATCGCGCTGACATCGATCGCGGTGACCGCCGGGAAATCGCGCAGCCAGCGGCTCTGGGCGTCGTGCATGTCCTCCGGCAGGCGGAACGCGGTGATATAGGTGCGCGGCTGCTCGCCCAGCAGGGCGGGAGCGCCGGTGACGAAGAAGTTCACCCGGAAGCTGTCCCAGTTGACCTCGCGCACGTTCGTGATGGTCCCGCGCACCGCGCGTCCGCCGATGCGGAAGGTCAGGCTGTCGCCCAGTTCCAGCCCCAGGCGTTCCATCAGCCCGGCCTCCACCGAGAGCCCGTCGGAATCCGGCTGGTCAAGGGTCCAGTGGCCTTCCACCACCGGGTTGTGCTCCGGTGGCTGTTCCGCGTAGGACAGGTTGAACTCGCGGTCCAGCAGGCGTCGGGTGCGCTCGTCGTCGAAGTCCTCGGGACCCACCGGCAGGTCGTTGATGGCGACCAGTCGGCCGCGGATCATCGGGTCCATCTGCGGACGTTCCAGCCCGGCCTCGACCATGCGTTCGGCCAACCGGTCCTGCTCTCCCGGCTGGATGTTCACGTAGAAGTGGTTGGGCGCATCCTCGGGGATGCTGGCATCCCAGGCCTCCAGCAGATCGACGCGCACGATCGCCAGCAGCAGCAGCGCGAGGATGCCCACGCTGAAGGCCACCAGCTGCACTGCACTGAGCCCGCCGCGTCGCGCCAGATTGGCCAGGCCGAAACGCAGCGCGATGCCGCCGCGGTCACGCAGCGGGCGTACCGCCAGGACCAGGGCCGCCCCCAGCAGGCCGAGGATCAGCAGGGCCCCGGCCGTGCCCAGCAGGACCCACAGGGCGAGCTGCGCATCGGCCGCCTGCCACCAAAGCAGGGCGCCGAAGGCCGCCACCGCCAGCCCGCCCGACAGCCACACCGAGGCCGAGGGCAGGCCGATGTCGCGGCGCAGCACCCGCAGCGGCGGGACCTGTCCGATGCGCAGCATCGCCGGCAGGGCGAAGCCGGCGGCGGTGATCAGGCCGACGCCCAGTCCGGCGACCACCGGTCGCAGGCCGGGTGCGGGCAGATCGGCGTCCAGCCAGTCCCCGAGCAGGGCGGCGAGCACGAACTGCGCGGCGAAGCCGATGGCCAGCCCGATCAGCGAGGCGATCAGGGCGACCAGCAGCACACGCCCGAAATACACCGCCAGCACCCGCCGCGCACTGGCCCCCAGGGCGCGCATGATCGCCGCCGAGTCGGCGCGGCGCTGGGCAAAGTGATGCGCCGCCACCGCGATCGCGGCCCCGGCCAGCAGCACGGCCATCAGCGACGCCAGGCCGAGGAAGCGCTCGGCGCGCTCGATCGCCGCGCGCAGCTCCGGACTGGCGTCCTCCAGGCCCTGGACGCGCTGCCCGGATTCCAGACGTGGTTCCAGCCACTGTTCGAACCCGGCCACCGCGTTGTCCGCCCCGCGCAGGTGGAACTGGTAGCGCACCCGGCTGCCGGGGCCGATCAGTTCGGTCGATTCCAGGTCCTGGTAGGCGAGCAGCAGCCGCGGTGCGAGATCGGTGAGCGCACTGCCGCGGTCGGGTTCCAGGGTCAGGACCGCGGTGATCTCCAGATCCCGGCGTCCGACGGTGACCGTATCCCCCGGTTCCAGACCGAGGTCGTTCAGCAGGCTGCTCTCCAGCCAGGCCTCGCCGGACTCCGGTCCCTCGGTGACGGCCCGTTCCCGGCCCTCGGCATCGCGGATGCGGGCCTCGCCCACCAGCGGCCAGTCGGGACCCACCGCGCGCAGGGAACTCAGTCGCGAGCGGTCCTCCGCGCCGAACAGCACCGAGGGCAGGGCGGCCGTGCGTACCTGTTCCAGCCCACGTTCCCGGGCTTCTTCCACCCACTCGTCGGGGATCGGGTCGCGCGCGACCACCGACAGGTCCCCGCCCAGCAGGGAGGCCGCCTCGTCGGCCATGCCGCGGTCGACGCGGTCGGTGAAGAAGCCGACGGCAGCTACCGCGGCCACTGCCACCACCAGGGCGGCGGCCAGTACCCGCAGTTCGGCCGAACGCCACTCCTGGCGGGTGCCTCGCAGCCATCCCCGCAGCTGGCGCAGCGGATGATGCAGTCCGGACGCCGGACTCATGCCAGGACCCCGTCCTGGATGCGGATGATGCGGTCGCAGCGCTGCGCCAGTTCGGGGTCGTGGGTGACCAGCAGCAGGGCAGCGGGGACGTGGCCGGGTTCGGGATCGTCGGTGAGGGCGAACAGGTGTTCGATGATGCGTTCGCCGGTGCGCCCGTCGAGGTTGCCGGTGGGCTCGTCGGCGAACAGGATGGCCGGCCGGTCGACGATCGCCCGCGCGATCGCCACGCGCTGCTGCTCGCCGCCAGAGAGCTGGTGCGGATAGTGGCGCGCGCGCTCGGTCAGTCCCACGCGCTCCAGCGCCTCGTGGGCGCGGCGGGTCAGCTCCGCGGCCGGCTGCTGCGCGTGTTCCGGGTTGAGCTCCAGCGGCAGGAGGACGTTTTCCAGTGCGGTCAGGGCCGGCAGCAGCTGGAACGACTGGAACACGAAACCGACCCGTCCGGCGCGCAGGGCCGCGCGGCCGTCCTCGTCCAGTTCGCTGATCGTCTTGCCCAGCAGGCGAACTTCTCCGCCACTGGGGGCGTCAAGACCCGCGAGAAGGCCCAGAAGGGTCGACTTGCCCGAGCCGGAGGCGCCGAGGATGGCGACCGTCTCGCCCGGGTTGACCGCCAGGGACACGCCGCGAAGGATGTCCAGCGTGCCGCTGGGACCCTCCACCCGCTGGCGCAGGTCCGTGGCTTCCAGTACTGCTTGCGAGGATGCATCCATGTCGCGTTTCCCGTTGCTGGTCTTTGGGTATCTTGCCCTGCTGTTGAGTCTTCCGCTCGCCGCGAATTCCCCGCCGGCGGAGAATTCTGCCCACAAGGCCCCGGAGGACGACACCCATGGCCTGCTGGTGTTCGGCGATTCGCTCAGCGCGGCGTGGGGCATGAGCGAGGACGAAAGCTGGGTGGCCCTGCTGGAAGATCGCCTCGAAGCGCGGGATGGCCACTGGCGGGTGCACAACGCCTCGATCAGCGGCGAGACCACGGCCGGCGGCCGGCAGCGCCTCCCGGACGAGCTGGAACGCGTCGAGCCGGATGTCGTCATCCTGGAACTGGGCGGCAATGATGGCCTGCGCGGGCTGGCGCCCGCCGCCATGCGCGAGAACCTCGAGGCCATGCTGGATGCCATCGACGCCGCGGGCGCGAAGACCCTGTTGCTGGGCATCCGCATTCCGCCCAACTACGGTCCCCAGTATACGGACCGCTTCGAGGCGGTGTTCCGGGACCTGGCGGAAGAACGCGAGCTGGCCTTCGAACCGTTCTTTCTGGACGGGATCGCCGACGACGAGGTGATGATGCATGACGACGGGATCCATCCGTCGGCCGAGGCGCAGCCGCAGCTGCTGGAGAATGTCTGGCCGGAACTGGAACCGCTGCTGGAGCAGGTCGAAGCCCGGGAAACGCTGAATGGCAACCGGGACTGAGGCACCGGTTCAGTCTTCGGGGCGCAGTTCCTCGCGGCAGCGCTGCAGCACCTCGGCCGGGATCAGCGCGCGCAGCACCGGGTGCAGATCGGGTTCCACCTCGCTCAGCAACGGCAGGGTCCGCACCCGGGAATGGCGCGACAGCGGATCACCGTACTGATTGGTCTGGATGCTGCGGTCCACGCCGGCATCCATCAGCGCGATGCCCGGCTGACCGCCCGGCCCCTCGTCGAGGATGTCGACCAGTTCAACCACATGTCCGTCCACCTCGCCACGCACCCCTACCAGCGGGCACAGCAGATCGATCAGACGGCCGGTTTGCTCCGAGTTCAGCTTCTCCATGACCGTACATTAGTTCGCCGGCGCGCGGGGCGCCACCCCGTGCCGCCCCGTTAAGTTTGAATCGCACCCGATGCGAGCGGAATGGCAGGAGCCTGCTTGCAGGCGAACCGGGCGGCGTTTTCGACATGCTGTCTGCCACGCGTATAATCCGGTTTCCCGCCCGCGTCTCCGTAGCTCAGCTGGACAGAGCAACCCCCTCCTAAGGGGTAGGTCGCAGGTTCGAATCCTGCCGGGGACGCCATCTTCCGGTTTACCCGTCGGTTCCCAGTTCGGCCAGGAACCGCCGCAGCTTCTCCTCCTCGGACAGATCCCCGTAGAGCACGGAGACTTCGCCATGGGTGTCGGTCTTCAGCAGTGATGGCGTGGCGAACACCGACTGGGTGATGCCCTGTTCGGGCTGTTCTAGAAGATCGACCTCCTGAGGTTGCATGTCGGAGCGGCCGATTTGCTCCAGCATTCGGGCGAGGTTGGCCCGCGCGCGCTGCGAGCGGGGTGCCGATCCGGTTACGAAGAGGGTCAGCACGGGGATGGAGGCTTCGCGATGGTCCTGATTCTCGTTCAATGCTGTTTTCCTCCGTCGGCATGCTGACCTTCTTTGAAGGGTTCCGGATCGTGATCCGGGTCCCGGCGGCGGCGGATTTCTTCGTGATAATCGTGTTCCAGACGATCCGTCTCGCCGCTTGTCCGATCCAGGTGGTCGCGTTCGGCCTCCAGGCGCTGTTGTTCTTTCTCCGCCTGCAGGATGCGCTGTTCCAGGTCCAGGCGCCGACGTTCGCGTTCCAGCTGTCGCTGGCGCTCCCGCTCCTGATCCTCGCGTTCCTTCATCGCGCGCGCCGTCCCCATCAGCACCTCCGAGCCGGATGCGTAAACATCCGCGAGGTCCAGTCCGCTGTCGGACAGGATTAGTTCGCGCTGCTGATTGGAGTGAGCCGAACCGCGCGATTTCACGATGGACAGCGACCGGTTACGTTCGCCCCCGCGTTCGTTGTAACCGACGACAATCCAGGTATCGGCCAACGTGGAGACATGGCCCAGGGTGGCTTCTCCCTCCGGGTCCTCTACACCGCTCAGTGCGGTCAGGACGGTGGTGATGCCGCGTCGCCGGGCCAGATCGGTCAGCTGCTCGGTCGCCAGATGGGCGCCTTCGGTGGCACTGGCTTTCAGCAAGGCGGAGACCGGATCGATGATCAGACAGTCGGGAGCGAATCCGTCGATGAGGCGTCGCAATGCGAGGAATTGTTCGGTGACGCTGGAGGCGTAGGCGGAAAAATCCTGAAAATGGACGACCCCGCGGGCGATCGGGGTGGCCAGGTCGATCCCCACCGATGTCAGGTTGCGCACGTAGGCCGATTCCAGCTCATCGAAACTGATGTACAGCACGCGTCCGCCTTCCCTTGCCCGGGTCTCTGCGAAGGTACCCGCCAGGGTGCTCTTGGCGGTCCCGGGGCGACCGGAGATCAGCAGGCTGGAACCGCGATGGATGCCGCCATCCAGGAGGCTGTCCAGACGCGGGATGCCGGTGGTCAGCCGTTCGCTGCCGGCCGCTGGCTGACCGATCGGAGGGGCCTCGTGGTAGGGGAGCTGGATGCCCTCGCCATCGATCAGCATTGGCATTTCGTCGGCGACATGGTCGCTTCCCCGATACTTGGTAATGCGCAGTGAGCGGTTGAGCTTCTGCTGGACCACGCGCGCCGACAGCAGCAGGCTCGACGACAACAGGAACTCGATGCCCTCCAGCCAGGCCGGTGCGGGGCCGTCACCCCGTGCCTTGCCGGTGATCAGCACCGCCTGACCGTGGGTCTCGCAGTGATCGTTGATTCGGCGGATCTGCTCGATGGCGGCATGCGGGTTTGGCTGGAGCTGCAGGAGCTGGTCGATGCCGTCGAAAATCACCCAGCCTGCATCGCCGTCGGCCGCGGGCGTGACGGCACTCAGCAAGCCTCCCATGTCGAATTCGCCGGCCGCCTCGGCCCCCGGATGCGGGCGTGCGTCGATCAGCTGCCAGCGTTCGGAGTCCAGCAGCCCGGCGCCCCAGTCGAACGAGGCGGCGTCGCGCCGCACCTGCTCGGGCGATTCCTCGAAGGTCACGAAAACGCCGCGTTCACCCTGTTCCACCGCTCGGGCCAGGATCTGCAGACACAGCACGGTCTTGCCGGCGGCGGGTTGGCCGAGGACAAGCGTCGCCTGGCCTTTGGGCAGGCCGCCGCGAGTGGCACGGTCGAGCCCGGCGATGCCGGTTTCGAACTTTTGCAGTGTGTTTTGGGGTCGGTCCATGCGGACTCCGGTTGTTCAGGTCGATGGCGGGTGAGTGCTGCCCAGCGGCAGGCGCCCTCGCTGCTCCAGCAACCAGCGGAAGTCCTCCGCTTCCAGCGGCATGCTGTAGTAATAGCCCTGTCCGAAGGGGCAGCCCATTTCCAGCAGGGCCTCCGCAACCTGCGCGGACTCGATGCCTTCGGCAATGACTTCCGCATCCATCGCCCGGGCCAGTGTCACCACCGTCTCCACGATGTGGCGATGGAAAGGTTCGTCCAGCAGATGGAACACGAAGCCCTGGTCGATCTTGATCTCGTCGAAGGGATATTCCTTGATGTAAAGCAGCGAGGAATAGCCGGTGCCGAAATCGTCCAGGGACAGGCGCACGCCCATTTCATGCAGGACGCGTATCTGTTGCAACAGGGCGGGAGACTGCCCGATGAACACCCCTTCCGTAACCTCCAGTGCCAGTTCCTCGGGGGCGACCCCCGATTCTTCAAGGATGCTTTGCACGCGTCGTGCAAAGTTGCCGACCTCGAACTGCGTCAGCGACACGTTGACCGCCACACGGACCGGTTCCAGGCCCGCATCGCGCCATTCGCGCAGATGCTGGCAGGCCCGCGCGAGCGCCCAGTCGCCCACTGCGGTGATTTGCTGACTCTGCTCGGCCAGGCTGATGAACAGGTCCGGCGGGAGCAGGCCGCGCTCGGGGTGATTCCAGCGCAGCAGCGCCTCGCAGGACACCAGCCGGCCACTGGCCAGGTCCACCTTGGGCTGGAAGTGGAGTTCGAGCTGGTCCTCGTTGAGGGCCTGACGCAGATCGCGCGTGAGGTCGATGCGCTGCTGGGTTTCCTCGAGCAGTTGACGGGTGAACGCCGACCAGAGCTGGGAGGCCTCGGCATGGTTGCGGAACTGGGCGAGCTCCGCCTCGTGCAGCAGATCCTCCGCCGTGCGACGCCGGGTACCCATACGAGTAAAGCCCATGCGAATCGCGACCTCGAACTCCGCGCCGTGCATCGCGAAGGGCGCGGTCAATGCGGCGTGCAGCTCGCCCAGCTCGAGTTCCGGCGGCTCGCGGGGTTCGGGGAGGAAGACAACGAATTCGTCGCCGCCGATCCGGCCCGCCAGGCCGTGGTCGCCCCCCTGTCCTTTCAGACGCTGCCCGAATTCCTTCAGCAGCCAGTCGCCGGCCTCGTAGCCGTAAGACTCGTTGATGTCGCGCAGTGCCGCGATGTCCGTGATCACCAGGATACCGGCCGGATGCCAGTGCTCCCCATCGATCCGTTCCTGCAGCGCCCGTTCGAAGCCAGAACGTGACAGCAGTCCGGTCAGGGCGTCCTCGAAGGCGAGCCGGCGAAGTTGCTCCTCGGCCTTCTTCAGGGAGGTGATGTCCTGCTTGATCGCCACGTAGTTGATGACCCGACCCTGTTCGTCCTTGAGCGGCGAAATGACATCCTGTTCCCAGAACAGGGTTCCGTCCTTGCGCCGGTTCTGGATCTCTCCGGTCCACGTCTCCCCGGCGGTGATGGTGCCCCAAAGATCCCGATAGACCTCGTCCGGCGTGTTGCCGCTCTGGATCCGGGCCGGTGTCTGGCCCAACAGCTCATCTCTGGAATAGCCGGAGACCCGTTCGAAGGCCGGGTTCACGTATTCGATTTGGCCTTCCAGGTCGGTGACGGCGACCGCCGCCGGGCTCTGCTCGATAATGTGGCGGAACCGGTGGAGCTGGCGCTCACGTTCGCGGTGGCGGGTCAGATCCTGGAAGGCCCCCTGGGCCCCCACGATGCGGCCTTCAGCATCAAAAAGCGGTTCGCCCAGTGCACGTACCCATTTGCGCTGTCCTTCGGTGTCAATGATGGCCAGCTCTTCGTCGTAGGGGAGCCTCCGTTCGATGCAGTCGTTGAACAGGGTGCGGATCCGGTCGCGCGACTCGGGCGCGTAGAAGTTGATCCCCTCCTCGATCGGCGGGGCGTAACCCGCTGGCATGCCATGGATCTCGGCGACCACCGGTGACCAGGCGATTCGCCCGTCATCGAGATATACTGACCAGCCGCCGACGCGGGCGATCTGGCCGGCCATCTCGATCAGGTGGGCCTGGCGTTGCAGTTCGTTCTCGGCCGTACGCAGGTCGGTGACGTCGGTAATGACCGCTCCCGCCCGCTGTTTCCGGTCGAGACCAGGGCCAAGCGGATAGTAGTTCACCCGGAGTCGACGGCGCTGGCCATCGGTCGTGGTGCGCTCGGTCTCGTACCTCACAGTCTCCCCGCCCAGGCAGCGATCCAGACAGGGTTTGACCGTTTGCTCGAAATAATCCGCGCCCAGTATTTCGGGCAGTGAACGCCCCACGAGCTCCCCGTCAGTCAGCCCGTAATGTTCGCGGTAGGCGCGGTTGGCCCATATGTAGCGGTAATCGGCATCGGCGATGCCGCACAGATCTTCGCTATTTTCCAGGAGGTCGTGGAGGTGCTGGAGGAGCTCCTTCTGCGCCCGCAACTGCGCGGAAGTCTCCCCCGAAGAGTGGAGCATCCGGCGGAGCGTCGCTGCGAGATCGGTTTTGTCTGCCTGCTCTCCGATGGGCACCAGGGCCTGCGAGGCAGCCTGCCGGTACTCTTCCAGCCTGATTTTTAGCGTTCGTTCGGAGGCCTTCATGCGGCGAAACAACAGCCGGAAAGCGAGTGCCGCGAGGACGCCGGAAAGGGGACCGGCGATCAGTGCCGTGAGCAGGCACACATCAACGCTGGCAAGACCGTCCGGGATCAAGATGGCCGCTCCGGTGCGGCGCCGTCGCTGAAACGTGCGTCTATGGAGGTCGTAAAGCAACGGGGCATCGCTGCGTGGGTGACGTCAGCCGGGTGACCCGGCTCCTGCAGGAGCTGGCAACGGTTGCGGGTCATTTTGCTACAAACCTTGTATGAGACCTGTGTCACAACATTACAGGACCCGATGCGTGACCGTCGAGTCACTTCCACGTTGGCGGTGGACGCATTGCAGGGTTGGTAGCCCACAGATCCATCCTGCTGCTCTGTGATTGGTTTCACCGCCGGCCGGTTTCTCTCGTGCCTGCGGGGATCCTGAGCGGGTCTGCGTCCAGAATGACACTGGACGCAAGATTTCTGACTACACTCCAGAGGAATGACCTTCGTGCGGGGTTCGCGCGAGGGCCGTGCAACCACGTCAAGGAGCGGTTCATGAACAACAGCTTTGCCCCCATCCAGACTCGTCCGCTGTCCGCGGATACCGCCGTGCTGCGTTGCGACGGTGTCCTGGCGCCGCGGGTGACACCGGATTCACCGGCGGATCGCGCCATGACCGATCTGCGCAAGGTGCCGGCGGTGACGACCATGGCGGACATGCGGGCCGACGAGGCGCTGCAGCGGATGATCCACGCCGGGGTCCGTCTGTTGCTGGTGGTCGATGCGCAGGACTCGGTGAAGGGTGTGGTGACGGCCCGCGACATCATGGGCGAGGGCCCGGTGCGGGCGGCCCAGGAAGAGGGGATCCCCCGCGAGGCGGTGGAAGTGAAGCACGTAATGAGCAGGGTCAGCGAGCTGGAAGCGATGGATCTGGACAAGGTCGAGCATTCGCGAGTGGGCGACGTGGTCCGGACCCTGAAGAAATCGGGTCGTCAGCATGCCCTGGTGGTGCTGCGCCGGGATGATGGCAGCGAGGCCGTGTGCGGGCTGTTCTCGGCCACCCAGATCGGGCGCCAGCTGGGGGTGGATGTGTCCCCCGAAGGGCCGGCCCAGTCGTTCGCCGAGCTGGAGCGGTCGCTGGCGTCCTGAGCCGTCGGGGCAGGGGCGGAGGCCTCTCAGGGGCCTTCGCCGCGCCCGTTGCCGCCGTCTGCGTAGGGGTAGCCCGGCGCCTCGAGGTCCTCCTGAAAGGTTTCGAGGCGTTCCACGGCGATGTCGGTGCGGTGGAACTGGGCGATGTGGAAGACCGCGTCGCCTTCGTTCACCAGGGGCAGGCGCAACTGGCCGATCACGATCCCCGATACCGGGGCGCGGATCTCGGTCTCGCGTTCGCCGAACGGGTCGGAGACGATCGCCAGAAGGGTCTGGTCGCGGGTTACGCGGTCCCCTTCGCGCACGAAGATCCGCAGGATGCCGCTTTCCGGTGCGCGTACCCAGCTGGCGGAACGCGCCATCACTGGCTCCTTGCGCCGCCGCTGGCGGGGCGGCGCCGGCAGCATGCCCAGATAGCGCATGACCTCGATGATCCCGTGAACCCCGCCGCGGATGGAGAGCTCGTCGAAGCGCAGGGCCTCGCCGGCCTCGTACAGCAGGATGGGGACCTGCCGCTCCGCGGCGGCCTCGCGCAGGGAGCCGTCGCGCAGGGCCGAGTTGAGGATCACCGGTGCGCCGAAGGCCTGCGCCATCTCGCGGGTCTCGCGGTGGTCCAGGTTGGCGCGGATCTGCGGCAGGTTGGAGCGGTGGATCGCGCCGGTGTGCAGGTCGATGCCGTGGGTGCTGTTGTGCACGATCTCGCGCATGAACAGGCGTGCGACCCGGGCCCCCAGCGAGCCCTTGCGGGATCCGGGGAAGACGCGGTTGAGATCGCGCCGGTCGGGCAGGTAGCGGCTCTGGTTGATGAAGCCGTGCATGTTGACCACCGGCACCGCCAGCAACGTGCCCTTCATCCGCCGCAGGGCCGGCACCTTGAGCAGGCGCCGGATGATCTCGACGCCGTTGATCTCGTCGCCGTGGATGGCGGCGCTGACGAACAGCACGGGCCCCTTCTGCCGGCCGCAGACCACCTGCACCGGCATGTGCGCCGGGGTATGGGTGTACAGGCTGCCGACTTCCAGTTCGACCGTGCGCCGTTCGCCCGGCTGCACGGTGGTGTCGCCCAGCGTGACCGGGCGGTTGCGGCGGGCCCGCGGCAGTCCGGCCATTCAGCCGCGACCCTTGGTCTTGGTGCGGTTGGGCTTGGCGTTCTTCTGGATGAAATCGATGATCATCCCGGCGACGTCCTTGCCCGAGGCGGCCTCGATGCCCTCGAGCCCGGGCGACGAATTGACCTCCATGACCACCGCGCCGTGATTGGAACGCAGCAGATCGACGCCGCACACGTTCAGGCCCATCACCTTGGCCGCGCGCACCGCGGTGGCGCGTTCCTCCGGGGTGATGCGGCAAAGCGCGGCGCTGCCGCCGCGATGCAGGTTGGAGCGGAACTCGCCTTCCTTCGCCTGGCGCTTCATCGACGCGACGACCTTGTCGCCGATCACGAAGCAGCGGACATCCGCCCCTTTCGCCTCCTTGATGTATTCCTGCACCAGGATGTGCTGCTTGAGCCCCATGAATGCCTGGATCACGCTTTCGGCCGCCTGCTTGGTCTCGGCCAGCACCACGCCCAGCCCCTGGGTGCCCTCCAGCAGCTTGATCACGCAGGGGGTGCCGCCGACCGTGTCCAGCAGGTCCTCGATGTCGTCCGGCGAGTGGGCGAAGCCGGTGACCGGCAGTCCTATGCCGCGGCGCGACAGCAGCTGCAGGCTGCGCAGCTTGTCGCGCGAGCGCGAGATGCCCACCGATTCGTTCAGCGGGTAGACGTTCATCATCTCGAACTGGCGCAGCACCGCCGTGCCGTAAAAGGTGATCGAGGCCCCGATGCGCGGGATCACCGCGTTGAATTCATCGAGGATGTCGCCCTTGTAGTGGATCTGCGGGTTGTGCGCGGTGATGTTCATGTAGCAGCGCAGCGGGTCCACCACCCGCACTTCGTGCTCGCGTTCCTGGGCGGCCTCGACCAGGCGGCGGGTGGAGTAGAGCTTGGCGTTGCGCGACAGGATGCCGATCTTCATGGGGTTTCCCGGGGGCTGGTTGCGGGTTCGTCGTCGTGGTCCTGCTGCAGGTTGTCGGGCTGCTCCGGGGGTTTCCCCAGGGCGAAGGATGCGCCGGGGTCGACCAGAAACCGGCCCCGCATCGCCTCGCGCCCGAGCAGCATGCGAAACAGCATGGTATCGCGAGCGGTCAGGGACAGATCTACCGGCAGCAGCGATTCCCCGATGCGTACGGGCGTACGGATGAAGTAGCGGTCGCTCTGGTGGCCACCGGAATCGGTGACCGGGCGTACATCCAGCACCGGGGCCTCGCACCAGGTCTCGGTCGTGCTGTCGTGCTGGCGCGGGTGCATGCCGAAGCGGACCCACTCGCATCCGTCACGTTCGAAGGTTTCGATCGCGAACGCGTGCAGCGCCGAGCTGCGCGCGCCGGTGTCGACCTTGCACTTGATCCAGTCGAGCCCCAGTTCCGGCAGCCCCACCCACTCGCGCCAGCCCAGTACCGGACGGGTCTTCATCCGCCCCTCGGGGGCCCGATTTCCGGGTACAGCCGATTGCAGTACATCAACGTCTCCTGATGAAGTCCATGTGAGCTGTGGGGATCGGTTTGCGGCCCGGCCGTCAGGTGCCTAAATTGCGCGGCTTCGGAACGGGGGAGATCACCATGACGCAACGTACCATCGGGAAGACGACGCTGGCCACGCTGCTGGCCCTGCCGGGCGCGGCCCTGGCCCAGGACGAGGCCGTGGAGCTGGCACCGGTATCGGTCACGGCCACCGGCTATGAGACCCTGATCGAGGATACGCCGGCATCGGTCACGGTCATCGACCGCGACGAAATCCGCAACCGCCCGGGGGTGGGCGTGGGAGACCTGCTGCGCGGCGAGGCGGGCCTGGCCACCGCGGTGGACGGTTCGGTGGGGCAGGACCCGATCATCCGCGGGCTCAAGCGTGACCAGGTCCTGGTGCTGGTGGACGGCGTGCGGGTCAACGCGATGCAGCCGCCGGCGCGCGGCTCGCTCGCCTCCTACGTGAACATGGACCTGATCGAACGCATCGAGATCGTGCGCGGCCCGAGTTCGGTGCTCTACGGTTCCGGCGCGATGGGCGGGGTGATCAACATCATCACCCGCAGCGGCGATTTCACCGAAGAAGAGGAGATGAACGCCTGGAGTCGCCTGGGGTACAGCTCGGTGGATCGCGGACTGCGCACGGCGCTGGGCGTGACGGCCTCCAACGAACGCCACGTGCTGGACTTCTCCACCGCCTATCTGGATACCGGTGACTACCGCATGGGCGACGGTGACCGCCTGGACGACAGCGGTACCCGCCAGGAGGCCTATCACCTGCGTTATCGCACGCGCCTGACGCCGGATCACGAACTCGGTTTCCGTGCCCAGCGCGACGAGCGCGAGGACGTGTGGTATCTGGCGTCGCGGACGTTCAACCCCATGGATCCGGCCAACCTTGATCCCAATGATCCGGATGAAGCAGCTCTGCGGATGCAGGCGCCGCCTCAGGGGCTGAATACCCATTACACGCCGACGCAGACCCGGGATCTGCTGGAGGCGACCTACCAGGGCGATTTTGGCGGGGCCTGGGCGCCTCGCGTCGAGGCCTCGGTGTACCGTCAGGAGCTCTCGCGCGGCAACTACGACTGGAGCCATGCGCTGGGGCGGGACTACCGCGTCTCGGACACTGATTTCACCACCGACGGGGCGCGCATCCAGACCGAGCTGTTCCCGACCGACAACCAGATCCTGCTGGTCGGCGCCGAGTACTGGCGTCTGCGGGCCAGTCCGGATTCCTATATCGGTAACGTGAACCAGGATTTCCGGCCGAATGACGATGACGCGCTGTTCATGGATCTGATCGACGACGGTCAGATCGATTCGCAGGGCGTGTTCGTGCAGCACGAGACCTTCCTCGATGCCGGCACCCTGAACTTCGGGGTGCGCTACGACCGCGTGGAAGGCGATGCCGATGCCGTTTTCGGTGCTGACGGGGATCTGCGGAAGGTGGATCACAACCTGAGCTGGTCCGCCGGCTTCAACTGGGACCTGCGCGAGGAGGTCAATCCCTATGTAAGTCTGTCCGAAGGCTACCGTTCGGCCAGCCTGATCGAACGGTTCCTGACCTACCCCTACAGCGACGGCAACTTCTGGCAGGCTGATCCGCAGCTGGATCCCGAGCGCAACCGGACCCTCGAGATCGGGGCGCGCGGCAATCTGCAGGGCTTCAGCTACATGGTCTCCGCCTACGAGAGCCGGATCCGCGACTACATCGGCGGCGTGGTTCCGGAGGCGGGCCAGCGCCAGACGGTCAACCTCGACGAGGCGCGCATCCGCGGGGTCGAGCTGCAGGTCCAGCGCCCGTTCACCGAACACGTGACCGGCGAGTTCACCGGCACCTGGATCCGCGGCGAGAACCGCGACAGCCGGTTCGACGAGCCGCTGGCGGAGATGCCGCCGCCGGAGGCCAGCATCGCGCTGCGCCGCTCGGTGGAGCAGGGCTGGCAGTGGGAAGGCCGGCTGCGTGCGGTGGCGCGCCAGGATCGCACGGCGGACCGCTTCACGGATAACACCGAACGCGAGACCTCCGGCTTCGCGACCGGCGACTTGCTGGTGGGCTATCGTTTTCAGCCGTCCGGTCTGCTGCGCCACAACGAGCTGACCTTCCAGGTGAACAACATTGCCGACAAGGCCTACCGCGAGCACGTGACCGGCCAGCGCGAGGATCAGATCGACCCGGCGCGTGGCGCGCAGGAGATCCTCGCCCCCGGCCGCAGCTTCGGCGTGGTCTGGTACGCTGAGTTCTGATCCGGCCCGCGACCGGAGCCGTCATGGATACCGGGGCCGCGGCCCCGCTCGATCAGAGGAAGGAAGATGCGTTTGCGCGTGATCGATTTCGGGCAGCAGCCCGCACTGCGTTCCCAGGCCGTGTACCACGGCGTGGCCGAGGCGATGGGGCCGGACGACGATCCGGTGCTGACGCTGGTAAATCCGGATGATCCCTACGTCTGCGTGGGGCTGCATCAGGAGATCGCCCTGGAGGTGGACGAGGAGTACTGCGAGGAACAGAACCTCCCCATCGTGCGCCGGCATGTGGGGGGCGGCGCGGTGTATCTGGACCGCGACCAGATGTTCTTCCACTTCATCTACCCGAGCGCGAAGGCCCCGCGCATCGTCTCGCAGATCTATCAGAAGTTCATCGATCCGGTGATCCACACCTATCAGGATCTGGGGGTCAACGCGACCTTTCGTCCGGTGAACGACATCCACGTCGACGGGCGCAAGATCGGCGGGACGGGTGCGGCCAGCATCGGCGATGCCACCGTGATGGTCGGCAGTTTCATGTTCGATTTCGACACCGCGACCATGGCGCAGTGCCTGAAGGTGCCGTCGGAGAAGTTCCGCGACAAGCTGCGTGCCGGCATGGAGGATTACATCACCACGCTGACCCGCGAGCTGGGCGAGAAGCCGCCGCGCGAGACGGTGCGCGAGGCATTCCTCAAGCGGATCGGTGAGGAGCTGGACGTGGACGTCGAGATGAGCGAGCCGACGGCCGAGGAGGCTGCCGCCATCGATGAACAGGTGCAGGCCCTGGCGGATCCCGAGTGGACCTATCGCAAGGGGCGCAAGTTCGTGGAGATGGGGGTCAAGATCGCCGCGGGCACGCATCTGACCGAAGGCGCGCACAAGGCGGCCGGCGGGCTGATCCGCGCGCAGCTGATGGAAAAGGATGACGAGATCGCCGATCTCCTGCTGTCCGGCGACTTCACGGTGTTCCCCGAGGACGGCATGGACCGGGTCGCGGAGGCCCTGCAGGGGATCCCGCTGGAGGAGCCGGTGCTGCAGGATGCGGTGGCCACGGCCATGTCCGGAGTGGGGCTGGATGCCCCCGGCATTGAACCTGCGGATGTGGCGGCGGCGATTCTGGCAGCCCGTCACCACGAACCGCACTGAGGAAAGGCTGCGGCGGCCGGTCCGTTTCCGGAGCCGGCCGCCATGGGCGAGCCGTGGCGCGCGGCGTCAGCTGCCCTGCGTCGGGGAGCCGGTCACCGGCGCGGCCGGGCTGTCGACACTGGACATGGCTCCGGCACCGAACAGGTCGCGCATGCCGCCCAGTGATCCCAGCAGGGCGGTGCCTTCCATCGGCACGAACACCCGGTCGCCCTGTTTGGCCAGTTCGGGCAGCATCTCGATGTAGCGCTGCGCGATCAGGTACTGCACGCCGGCCATCGGGTCCTCGGCCTTGCCCTCGAGGGCGGCCATGACGTTCTGGATGGCCTCCTTCTCGCCCTGGGCCACCAGGATGGCGGCCTGTTTCTGGCCCTCGGCCTTGGCGATCTCCGCCTGCTTGTCACCCTCGGCCTTCTGGATCTCGGCTTCCTTGTAGCCCTCGGCCTCGCGCACGGTGGCGCGGCGGTTGCGCTCGGCGACCATCTGCTGGTTCATCGCCTCGCGGATCTCCTGCGGGGTGTCGATGTCGCGGATCTCCACGCGGTTCACCTTCAGGCCCCATTTGTTGCCGGCCTCGTCCATCACCGTCTGCAGGCGCGCGTTGATCTCCTGGCGCGACTCGAAGATCTTGTCCAGCTCCATGGTGCCGATCTCGGAGCGCAGCGAGGTCTGGGCGAGGGTCTGGATCGCCAGCACCAGGTTCTCGGTGCCGTAGACCGCGGCCTGCGGGTCCATGATCTGGTAGTAGAGCACGCCGTCGATCTGCACGCCGACGTTGTCCTGGGTGATCACCGACTGGCTGGGGAAGTCCAGCACGACCTCGCGCATGTCGATCTTGTCCTCGGTGCGGACCACCGGCTGGTCGTTCTTGAAGGTGAGGATCGTGATCGCCCGGGGACGGTCGATGAACGGGATGATCAGGTTCAGGCCCGGCTCCAGGGTGCGGTGGTACTTGCCGAGGCGTTCGATCACCTGGGCGCGGCGCTGCGGGATCATGGTGATCCCCATGCTGAGGAAGACCGCCACGAGGACGGCGATGGCGATGAGGGTGATGAGCGTATTCATGCGGGATTCCCTTCGTTGGTGTGGCTGGAGTGGGTGCCGGGGTCGTCGCCGGCCGGGCGGACCACGGCGGTGATGCCCTGGAAACGCTGGATGCGCACGGCGTCGCCTTCCTGCAGGGTCTGCTGCGGATCCTCGGGCCGGGCGGGGTAGGCATCGCCCAGCACGCGCACGCCGAGCCCTCCATTGTAGGGTTCGAGGTGCAGGATCTCGTTGCGCACCCGGGGGTCATCGGGCGGCCCCTGCTGCGGGCGGCCGGCCCAGCGGCGGCCGACCCAGAACGCCAGGGCGCCGGCCAGGATCATGCCGACCACGCCGGCGCTGAGCTGGCCGGCCAGTTCGGCACCGAAGGCCGCGGCCACCATGGCACCGAGGGCGCCGCCGGCCAGTACAAGGGTGATGCCGCCACCGCCCGACATCAGCCCGCCGAGGATGGCGAGGTCGATGATCAGGATCAGCAGGGCGGCGAGCAGCCAGATCTGCCAGGGATCGAGGGCCCCGGCCCAGGAGGCGATGTCGGCCATGATTCGGTTCCTTCCGTTGCGTGGTTCGACCCTGCCCGACTCGGCGCGGGCTTGCAATGCATGGTCACGGTCCCGAGTGGATGCCCGCGCCCCGCACGGGCTGTCATACTCAGGGTTTGCGATGGCCGGAGATAGCAGATGGCGGACGGGGAACGCCTGCGGCGCTTTGATGCCGAGGACTACAACAAGGAAGGCGTGTTGCGGCGCAAGGTCTATGAACGCGAGCTGCGGCGACTGCAGGTGGAGCTGGTCAAGCTGCAGCGCTGCGTGAAGGCCGAAGGCCGCCGCGTGGTGATCCTGTTCGAGGGCCGCGACGCGGCCGGCAAGGGCGGGGTGATCAAGCGCATCATGGAGAAGAGCAACCCGCGCATCGTGCGCACCGTCGCGCTGGGGAAACCCTCGGACCACGAACGCGGGCAGTGGTATTTCCAGCGTTATGCCGCGCATCTGCCCACGGCGGGCGAGATCGTGCTGTTCGACCGTTCCTGGTACAACCGGGCCGGGGTCGAGCGGGTGATGGGCTTCGCCTCGGAAGAAGAGGTGCAGCGCTTTCTCGATGCCTGTCCGACGTTCGAGCGGCTGCTGGTGGAAGACGGCATCGAGCTGTACAAGTACTGGTTCTCGGTCAGCGAGCAGGAGCAGGAACGCCGCTTTCAGGCGCGGGTGGAGGACCCCGTCAAGCGCTGGAAGCTCTCGCCCATGGATCTGAAGTCCCGGGAGCTGTGGCACGAGTTCTCGAAGGCCAAGGACGACATGCTGCGCCATACCGATACCGCGCATGCCCCCTGGCGCATGGTGGATGCGGACATCAAGCGCCACGCGCGGCTCAACTGCATCGCGGATATCCTCGAGAATATCCCTTACAGCGACCATCCACCCGAGAAACCGGAGCTGGAACCCCGCGTGTGGGCCAACGATCAGGACGCGCGCGGCCCGCTGCTGACCGGCAAATACATCCCCGCACGCTACTGACCCGGCGAACGCGGCCGAGCCGGAAAGCGGCCCGGCTCAGGGCAGTGCCAGGGGCGGCTCGTCCAGGGCGGCGCGCTGCTCGCGCAGCGTGAGGATGTGCTCCTCCCAGAAACGGGGCGTGTAGAACACCGGGAAGCCCTGGACAAAGGCCGGGTCATCCGCGCGCCGGGCGAGCCAGGCGGCGTGGCGCAGGATGCGCAGGGCCCGCAGCGGGGCGATCAGGGCCAGCTCGCGGCGGTCGAAGGGACGAAAGTCCTCGTATCCCTCCAGCAGGTCCAGCAGCTGTCCGGTCATGGTCGGCGTATCCCCGGACAGGAACATCCACAGATCCTGCACCGCGGGCCCGGTGCGGGCGTCGTCGAGGTCGACGAAATGCGGGCCGGCATCGGTCCACAGCAGGTTGCCGCGATGGGTGTCGCCGTGCAGCCGGATCGCCGGGACTTCGCCCAGTATCGGCTCGAAGTCCCGCAGACGCTCGATCAGGTCGGCACTGAGGTCGCGATAGACCGATACCAGCTCCGGCGGCAGATGCTCGCCGGACAGGACATCTTCGCGGGCCGCGGTGGCCAGACCGGTAAGGTCCATGACCTCGCGATGCAGGAACGGGGCGGCGGCGCCGACGGTGTGGATGCGGCCGATGAAGCGTCCGATGCGTTCCAGCACCTCGGGCTGTTCCAGATCGGGACTGCGGCCCCCGCGCTGCGGGTACAGCGCGAAGCGGAAGCCGGCGTGTTCGTGGAAGGTCTCGCCGTCGGCATCGGGCAGGGGGGCGACCACCGGGATCTCCGCCGCCGCCAGCTCGAGGGCGAATGCGTGCTCCTCGCGGATGGCGGCATCCGACCAGCGCCCGGGGCGGTAGAACTTGCCGATCACCGGGATCGAGCGGCCGTCGTCCCCCTCGGTGCCGATCTGGTAGACCCGGTTCTCGAAGGAATTGAGCTCCAGCAGCCGCCCGTCGCAGCGCAGGCCGGTGGATTCCACCGCATCCAGGATGCATTCGGGGGTCAGGGCGTCGTAGGGGTGGCTGCTCATGGCGCGATTGTGACACAGCCGCGACCCGTGCGGCCGCGCACGGGTCGAGCGCATATATTAGGATGACGCCATTCCATCCAGGTCTTTTTCTGCGGAGTCCCACTTGGACAAGGCAACTCTTTTCGGCGTGGTGCTGGGGCTGGCGGTGATCTTCGGCGCCATTGTCCTGAGCGGTCAGGCGGCGGATTTCTGGCATCTTCCGGCGGTGCTGATCGTGTTTGGCGGCACCATGGCCGCCACGTTCATCAAGTTCCCCTTCCGCCACGTGATGAGCTCGTTCCGCGTGGCGGTGAAGACCCTCTATCACCAGGAGGATGACCCCCGTGCCCTGATCGAGCGCACCAAGGAACTGGCGCAGGTCGCGCGCAAGAAGGGGCTGCTGGCACTGGAGGACGAGGAGACCCCCAACGAGTTCTACGCCAAGGCCCTGCAGCTGTCGGTGGACGGCTTCGAGCCCGAGCGTATCCAGCACGTGCTGCGCGAGGATCTGGAGCTGTCGCTGGAGCGTCACGAGACCGGACAGAAGGTGTTCCGGTCCATCGGCGAGCAGGCGCCCGCCTTCGGCATGATCGGAACCCTGGTCGGGCTGGTGCAGATGCTGGGCAACCTGGAGAGCCCGGAAGCGGTCGGCCCCGGCATGGCGGTGGCACTTCTGACAACGCTTTACGGCGCGATCTTCGCGCAGCTTGTGGCTCTGCCCATCGCGGACAATCTGGAAATGCGGGCGCGCTCCGAACACATCACCCGGAACCTGATCGTGGATGCGGTCAACTGCATCCACCAGGGCTTCAATTCGCGCATGATCGAGGAGATGCTGCTCCCGTACCTGCCCAGCAAGCAGCGCGAGAAGGCGGCCGAGGAGCTCGAAAAGCAGGGACAGGCCGAGGGGCAGCCTCAGGGGTCGTCTTCGTAGATGGCCGTGCGCAGGAGCAAGAAAGGCGAGGGCGGCGCACCGCGCTGGATGACCACCTTCGCCGATCTGATGGCGGTGCTGGTGGTGTTCTTCGTGATGCTTTACGCGTTTTCCACCATCGACGCGGAGAAGTACGAGCAGATGGCCGATTCGCTGCGCGAGGTGCTGGGCTCCACCGAGGTGCAGGAGGAAGTGCCCGCCATTCCGGAACCCACCGTTATCGACCTCGAAGGCCGCTCGCCGGAGCCGCGCACCGTCGAGGAGCCGGAACCCGAACCGGAATACCGCGAGCAGGACGAGATCACCGAGGCCCTGCGCGAGGCCCTGCAGGACGAGCTCGAGCAGGGGCTGATCGACATGGCGGAAGACGACGCCGGTATCCTGCTGCGCTTCGAGGAGCAGGCCGCCTTCGAGATCGGTGAAAAGGACCTGAACGTGGACTTCGTGCCGGTGCTGGAACGGGTGGCCGAAGTGCTGGCCGAGACCCCGGGCCAGATGGTGATTGCCGGGCATACCGACGATCTGCCGATCCGCAGCGAACGTTTCCGTTCCAACTGGGATCTGTCCACCGCGCGGGCGGTCTCGGTGGTGCACGTGATGGAGGACACCGGGGTGGAGCCGGCCCGCATGCGTGCCACCGGCCATGCGGATACCCGCCCGCTGCGCCCGAACGTGGATGCCGAAAGCCGCGCCCGCAACCGGCGGGTGGACGTGCTGCTGATGGATGATGACGACGCCGATCCGGGCGGGGGATCGACCGATATCATCGAGGGAGACAGGGGGACGAATGGGCCGGTGCCGCTGGATGAGGCCGTGCCCGAGGCCGACGGAACGCCGGATGGTTAGCCGCGGCACAGGGGTGCCGCCCTGCCGTCGGCACGGGATTCGTGTCGGGGCGGGCAGGGTTCGTGATAACCTTTGCATGAAGGTTATCCGAATTTATTTCATTTTCTGAATCAGCGACGTTCGACCCCGCGTATGGGTCGGCGAAGGAGTTTCGCAATGCCTGCAGTATCCCTCCCCGACGGCAGCCGCCGCGAGTTCGATCAACCCGTCACCATCATGGACGTGGCGAAGGATATCGGCACCGGCCTGGCGAAGGCGGCCGTCGCCGGCAAGGTGAATGGCGAACTGGTGGACGTGCGCCACGAGATCGACGACGACGCCGAGGTCGCGATCGTCACCGACCGCGATCCGGAAGGCGTGGAGATCATCCGCCACTCCACCGCGCATCTGATGGCGCAGGCGGTCAAGGAACTCTTTCCCGATGCCCAGGTGACCATCGGCCCGACCATCGAGAACGGGTTCTACTACGACTTCGCGTATGACCGCGGCTTCACGCCGGAAGATCTGGAAAAGATCGAGAAGCGCATGAAGGAGCTGGCGAAGCAGGATCTGCCGGTGGAGCGCTCGACCATGGACCGCGACGAAGCGGTGGAGTACTTCCGCAACATGGGTGAGGAGTACAAGGCCGAGATCATCGAATCCATCCCGCAGGGCGAGACCATCTCGCTGTACCGTCAGGGCGATTTCATCGACCTGTGCCGGGGCCCGCACATCCCGTCCACCGGCAAGCTGAAGGCCTTCAAGCTGACCAGCGTGGCCGGGGCGTACTGGCGCGGCGATTCCGACAACGAGATGCTGCAGCGCATCTATGGCACCGCGTGGCCGAACAAGCAGCAGCTGGAGGAGCATCTTCATCGCCTGAAGGAAGCCGAACGCCGTGACCATCGCAAGATCGGCGCGGAGCTGGACCTGTTCTCCATCCAGGACGAGGCCGGCGGCGGTCTGGTGTTCTGGCACCCGAAGGGCGCGCGCATCCGCCGCGAGATCGAGAACTTCTGGTACGAGATGCACGAGAAGGCCGGCTACGACTTCGTCGTGTCCCCGCATATCGCCAACCTGGAGCTGTGGCACACCTCCGGCCACGCCGAGTTCTATGCCGACTCGATGTACGAGCCGATGCAGGACGAGCACCAGGCGTTCCAGCTCAAGCCGATGAACTGCCCGTTCCATGTGCTGATGTACAAGGACCGGCTGCATTCCTATCGCGATCTGCCGATCCGCTGGGGCGAGATGGGCACGGTGTACCGGCGCGAGATGTCCGGGGCGCTGCACGGCCTGATGCGCGTGCGCGGGTTCACCCAGGACGACGCCCACATCTTCTGTCGCGAGGATCAGATCGAGGACGAGGTCATGGGCGTCATCGACCTCACGCTGGAGACCCTGCGGACCTTCGGCTTCGAGGATTTCGACGTGAACCTGTCGACCCGGCCGGATGATGCGGTCGGGTCGGACGAGATCTGGGATCACGCGACCCGGGCCCTGCGCGGCGCGATCGAGAAGAAGGGGCTGGAATACACCCTGGACGAAGGTGGCGGTGCGTTCTACGGTCCCAAGATCGACATCAAGATCCACGACGCGATCGGTCGCCAGTGGCAGTGTTCCACCATTCAGCTCGACTTCAATCTGCCCGAGCGTTTCGACATGGAGTACGTCGCCGAGGACAATGAGCGGCGCCGGCCGATCATGATCCATCGCGCCCTGCTGGGATCGGTGGAACGCTTCTTCGGCGTGCTGATCGAGCACTACGCCGGGCATTTCCCGACCTGGCTGGCCCCGGTGCAGGCATCGGTGCTGACCATTACCGAACGCCAGGATGATTACGCCCGGGACGTGGCGCGGCGGCTGCGCGAGCAGGGCTTTCGCGTCGAGCCCGACTTGAGAAACGAAAAGATCGGCTTTAAGATCCGCGAGCACACGCTTAAGCGCGTGCCGTACCTGCTGGTGCTCGGAGACCGGGAGATGGAAGAGGGCAAGGTCGCGGTTCGTACCCGCGACGGCGAAGACCTCGGTACCATGTCCCTGGATGAACTGAGCGAACGCCTCGGGAAAGAGGTGACCAGCCGGGGCACCGGAACCTGAACTGGAGAAAAGGCCATTAGCGCAGCGAAAACCGTTCGCCTGAACGATCAGATTACGAGTTCGAAAATCCGGCTGATCGACGCCGAAGGCGAGAACCGGGGGATCACCACCAGCGAAGAGGCCCTCGACATGGCCCGCGACTCGGGGCTGGACCTGGTGGAGATCTCGCCGAACGCCGAACCGCCGGTCTGCCGGATCATGGATTACGGCAAGTACAAGTTCGAACAGTCGAAAAAGGCGCAGGAAGCCAGGAAGAAGCAGAAGCAGATCCAGATCAAGGAAGTGAAGTTCCGTCCCGGGACGGACGAGGGCGACTACAACGTCAAGCTGCGCAATCTGCGGCGCTTCCTGGAGAATGGTGACAAGGCCAAGGTCACCATCCGTTTTCGCGGGCGCGAGATGCGCCACCAGGAGCTGGGTAATCAGCTCCTGGACAAGATCGAGCAGGACGTGACCGACATCGCGGTGGTGGAGCAGCGCCCCAAGATGGAAGGACGTCAGATGATCATGGTGATGTCGCCTCGCAAGAAGCAGTAGGGCCGACATCGACAAGGGGCGGCGGGTCTCCGCATACCTGATCGCCCTTTTCACAAACGACCGGCCCTGCGGGGAACCGGTCCCAAATGCCGGAGCAGAAAATGCCGAAGATCAAGACGAACCGGGGTGCGGCCAAGCGCTTCACCCGTACGGGGTCGGGAAAGTACAAGCGGTTCCAGTCGCACCGCAGCCACATCCTGACCAAGAAGTCCACCAAGCGTAAGCGTCACCTGCGCAGCCCGGCGATGGTGCACGAGGCCGATACGGCCGCCGTGCGCAAGATGCTGCCCAACCATCGTTGAACTGACCGAGGAATCAAGACATGCCACGAGTCAAGCGCGGTGTAACCGCTCACGCCCGTCACAAGAAGGTCCTCAAGCAGGCGAAGGGGTACTACGGGGCACGCAAGAACGTCTATCGCGTTGCCAACCAGGCGGTCATCAAGGCCGGCCAGTACGCCTATCGTGACCGTCGCCAGAAAAAGCGCGACTTCCGTTCGCTGTGGATCGTCCGCATCAACGCCGCCGCGCGGCAGTTCGACCTGTCCTACAGCCGCTTCATGAGCGGTCTGAAGAAGGCCGGCATCGAGATCGACCGCAAGTCGCTGGCCGATCTGGCGGTGCACGATCTGACCGCATTCGGCAAGCTGGCCGAACAGGCGAAAGCCGCTCAGGCGGCCTGAGATCCCGCAGGATCACCGCCGGTCCCGGCCCTCCGCGCGAGGGCCGGCACGGCCGGCAACCCCGGATCATGCGGGGATGCAACCCCGGATCTTGCGGGGATCCCGAAAGGGGAGGGTTCAGGCCCTCCCTTTTTTGTTTGCAAAGGGGGCAGTACGTGGAGCAATTGCAGGAGCTGACCGACGAGGCGCTGGCGCGGGTCGAGGCCGCCACGGACCTGAAGGCGCTGGATGACGTCCGGGTCCACTATCTGGGCAAGAAGGGCGTGCTGACCGCGCAGCTCAAGGAGCTGGGCCGGCTGCCGGCGGAAGAACGGCCGGCCGCGGGACAGGCGGTGAACGCGGCCAAGGAACGGGTGGCGGAGGCCCTCGAGGCGCGCAGGACCGCGCTGGCCGAGGCCGAGCGCGAGGCACAGCTGGCGCGCGAACGCGTGGACGTGACCCTGCCGGGGCGCCGGCCCGCGGGCGGGGCGCTGCACCCCATCACCTCGACCATCGAACGCATCGAGCATTTCTTTGCCGGTCTCGGGTTCCGCGTGGCGGAGGGCCCGGAAGTGGAAGACGACACCCACAATTTCGAGGCCCTGAACATCCCGGCGCATCACCCGGCGCGGGCGATGCACGACACGTTCTACTTCGATGCCCACCGCGTGCTGCGGACGCATACCTCGCCGGTGCAGATCCGCGCGATGGAACAGCAGAAACCGCCGCTGCGCGCGATCGCGCCCGGGCGGGTCTACCGCTGCGATTCGGATCTGACCCACAGCCCGATGTTCCATCAGATCGAGGGGCTGTGCGTGGACGAGGACATCACCTTTGCCGATCTGCGCGGGGTGCTGGATGCGTTCCTGCGCGGCTTCTTCGAGCGCGATGATCTGGCCACGCGCTTCCGGCCGTCGTACTTCCCGTTTACCGAGCCCTCGGCCGAGGTGGACATCCAGTGCGTGCACTGCGGCGGTGGAGGCTGTCGGGTGTGCAAACACACCGGCTGGCTGGAGGTGATGGGCTGCGGGATGGTGCATCCCAACGTACTGGGTCACGTCGGGATCGACCCCGAGGAATACACCGGGTTCGCGTTTGGCCTGGGCGTGGAACGCATGGCCATGCTGCGCCACGGGGTCAATGACCTCCGGCTGTTCTTCGACAACGACATCCGCTTCATTCGGCAATTCGGGCAGGCAGGCTAATGCGCATCAGTATGGAATGGCTGCAGGACTGGCTGCAGATCGACGAGACCCCGCGGGAGCTCGGGCACCGCCTGACCATGGCGGGGCTGGAGCTGGACGCCATCGAAGCGGCGGCGCCGGTCTTTCACGGCGTGCGGGTCGGCCGGGTGATCAGCGTGGAGCCGCACCCGGATGCCGACCGCCTGCGGGTTTGTCAGGTGGAGGCGGGCGAGGCGGAACCGCTGAACATCGTCTGTGGCGCACCCAATGTCTACACGGGAATGGTGGCGCCGGTCGCGGTGGTCGGGGCGGAGCTGCCGGGCGAGTTCCGCATCAAGCGCTCGAAGCTGCGCGGCGTGGCCTCCGAAGGGATGCTCTGTTCCGCACGCGAGATCGGCCTGGCCGAGGACGCCGAGGGCCTCCTGGATCTGCCCGCGGACCTGGAAGTCGGCAGCGACCTGCGCACGGCGCTGGGGCTGGATGATCATGTGCTGGAGGTCGACCTGACGCCCAATCGCGCGGACTGTCTGGGCATGCGCGGGATCGCCCGCGAGTGCTCGGCCCTGCTGGACCGGCCGCTGCAGGTCCGCCCGGCGCCCGCGGTGGAGGCGACGCTGGATCGACGTGTGCGCGTGACCGTCGACGATGCGCAGGCCTGTCCGATCTATTCGGGGCGGATCCTCGAGGGTCTGGATGCCCGGGCACCCACGCCGCTGTGGATGTCCGAACGCCTGCGCCGGGCCGGGGTGCGCCCGCTCTCCGCGATTGTCGACGTGACCAACTACGTGATGCTGGAGCTGGGTCAGCCGCTGCATGCCTTCGATGCCGACCGTGCCGGCGAGGTGATTCGCGTGCGTCGGGGCGGCGAGGGCGAGTCCCTGACCTTGCTGGGCGGCGAGCAGACGGTGGAGCTGTCGCCACGGGACCTGGTGATTGCCGGAGAGACACAGCCGCTGGCGCTGGCCGGAATCATGGGTGGAGCGGCTTCGGCGGTGGATGACGAGACGACTCGGGTGGTCCTGGAATGTGCCCATTTCGCGCCGCGTGCGCTGGCCGGCCGGGCGCGCGAACACGGGCTGCATACCGATGCCTCGCACCGTTTCGAGCGGGGTGTGGATCCCACTCTGGTGCCGCGCGCGATGGAGCGGGCCACCGAGCTGTTGCTGGCGATCTGCGGCGGCGCCTGCGGGCCGGTGGAGACGGCCGGCGACATCCCCTCGACGCACGATGAACGGCCGATCACCCTGCGCGCCGGCCGCATTGAGCGGCTGCTCGGGGTCGCCCTGGACGACGGCGAGGTGGAGCGCATCCTGCGGGCGCTGGATTGCGTGGTGGAGCCCGGTGGCGACGGCACCTGGCGGGTGTTGGCCCCGCGTGCGCGCTTCGACCTGGAGCGCGAGGAAGACCTGATCGAGGAACTGGCGCGGGTGCACGGGTATGACCGGCTGCCGCGCACCCTGCCGGGCGCGGTGCCGCCGGTGACACCGCCGGGCGGGCTGAAGGCGCTGCGCGAGGGGCTGACCCGGCGCGGGTTCCACGAGGTGATCAGTTTCAGCTTCATCGACCGCGAGGTCTCGCAGCGCTTCTATCCCGAGGTGGAGCCGCTGGCACTGGCCAACCCCATCGCCTCCGACATGAGCGTGATGCGCCCCGGCCTGTGGCCGGGGCTGGTGAGCACGGCCGCATGGAACACGGCCCGGCAGCAGTACGACCTGCGGCTGTTCGAACACGGCCTGCGCTTCGTGCCCGGGCCTTCCGGTCTGTCCCAGGAATCCCGGCTGGCCGGGCTGCTGAGCGGACGGGCCATGCCCGAGCACTGGGAGACGGCATCCCGCGAGCTGGACTTCTTTGACGCGAAGGGCGAGGTGGAGACCCTTTGCGGCAACCTGGCGGAGCCGTTGCGCTTCCGCGCGGAAAAGCATCCCGCGCTGCACGATGGTCAGAGTGCCCGTGTGCTGGCCGGTGAGCAGGCGATCGGATGGGTGGGCAAGCTGCATCCGTCGCTGGCGGAACATTTCGACCTCGGGGCCCCGGTGTTCCTGTTCGACCTGGATGCACGGACCGTCAGTACCGACCCGGTGGCGCAGTTCCGGCCCTTGTCGGCTTATCCCTCGATCCGGCGGGATCTGGCCCTGGTCGTGCAGGAGGACGTGCCCGCCGGGGATCTGCTGGCGGCGATCGGCGAACTCGAGCTGGAGCTGCTGCGTGACGTCCGGCTGTTCGATGTCTACCGGGGCAAGGGCTTGAATCCGGACGAGAAGAGTCTCGCTCTGGGCTTGATTTTGCAGGCATTTGATCGCACGCTTGATGACTCCGATGTGACCGCCGTGACCGATGCGGTGGTGGCGCACCTCGAAAGCCGGTTCAATGCGACCCTGAGGCACTGATCGATGGCAGCTGTGACCAAGGCGGATCTGGCCGCCACGCTGAACGAGGAACTGGGCCTGAACAAACGCGAGGCCAAGGAATTCGTCGAAATGTTCTTCGAGGAGATGCGTCAGTCGCTGGAAGACGGCGAGGGCGTGAAACTCTCGGGGTTCGGCAATTTCGTGCTGCGCGACAAGAACCAGCGCCCGGGGCGCAATCCCAAGACCGGCGAAGAGATCCCGGTCTCCGCGCGCCGGGTCGTGACCTTCCGCCCGGGCCAGAAACTGCGCGAACGGGTCGAGAGCTATGCTGGAAGCGAGTAATCACCAGGAGCTGCCGGCGATCCCGGGCAAGCGGTATTTCACCATCGGGGAAGTCGCCGAGCTGTGCCTGGTCAAGCCGCACGTGTTGCGTTACTGGGAGCAGGAGTTCCCGATGCTGGAGCCGGTCAAGCGGCGCGGCAACCGGCGGTACTACCAGCGTCAGGACGTCATCCTGATCCGCCAGATCCGCGCGCTGCTGTACGAAGAAGGCTATACCATCAGTGGCGCGCGGCAGAAACTCTCCGGGGACGAGGCGCGCGAGGATCATCAGCAGGCCCGGCAGATCATCCAGGACACGATCCAGGAGCTGGAGTCGGTACTGAAGGTGCTGCGGAACTGAGCCATGCGGCGGGCACCCGGGATCGCCCCCCTTTCGCGATCGGCCCCACTCGATTACCATATGTCGCGTTCGGGGCGTAGCGCAGTCTGGTAGCGCATCTGCATGGGGTGCAGAGGGTCGCAGGTTCAAATCCTGCCGTCCCGACCAATACAGCAAAAAGGCCGCCGGGGGAGTCCCCGGCGGCCTTTTTTGTGCGCGCCGAACGGGTTCGGCGTCGGCCGGGATCGGTTTACTGCATGTAGGAATAGCCTTCCTGCTGCAGATGGATGATTTCGGAGTCCGCCATGGGGACGATCTCCACGAACCCGTGCACGTCCTCGGGCTCGATGCCGCGCAGGGCGGCGGAGGCCTCGCACATGCGGATGTCGATGTTGCCGGCGCGGGTCAGGGACTCGGCGCGGCGCATCAGGTCACGATGTTCATCGAACTGGTCGCGGGTGAAGAAGGGCACCTCGCGGCCGTGCAGCACCAGCACGATATGCGAGTCGAACGGATCGGCCTCGTAGACGTTGTTGAGCATGCTGACGCGGTCGAGGACGAAATCCATCTCGTCCGCGGTATCCACGGCCACGTCATACACCACGCGGGCCGGTTCGTACTCCTTCTGGTTGACCTCGGCGGAGCCCCAGGGCATGTCGTCCTGTGCCGGGACGGTCAGCGGGGCGCCCAGCAGGAGTGCCCCGGCAACCAGGCTGGCGAGCGGACCGATACGGCTTGCATGTGCGGACATCACGTTCTCCCTTGCAATGTGGACTGGAGATACCAACAAGACGCATGGACGGGCCGGATCCATTCCGTCAGTGTGTCCGTCAGCGTGGCGGTTCGCCCGGCCCGCGGGCGTGTTCTTCGGGGCTGCGGGCGTGCAGTACGCGTTCCAGCAGTTGTTCGGCGGCTATGCCGACCCGGCGGCCGATCGGTTGCGCGCGGGTATAGGAGACCTCGAAGACCTCGGCTTCGCGTGCCAGTTTCATCAACAGGTCGTCGCTGGTGCCGATCTCGTCGGCCAGCCCCAGGGCGCGGGCCTGGTCCCCGTACCAGTGTTCGCCGGTGGCGACCCGGTCCAGTTCCAGCTGCGGCCGGTATCTCTGCAGGAACTGCTTGAACAGTTCGTGGGTTTCGTCGAGGTGATCCTGGAACTTGCGCCGGGCGGCGTCGGTATTCTCGCCGAACACGGTCAGGGTGCGCTTGTAGTCCCCGGCGGTCAGCAGTTCGAAGTCGATGTCGTGGCGGTCGAGCCAGCGATGGAGGTTGGGGATCTGCGCCACCACCCCGATGGAGCCGAGGATGGCGAACGGTGCGGCGACGATGCGATGGCCGACCGCGGCCATCATGTAGCCGCCACTGGCGGCCACGCGGTCGACCACTACGGTGAGATCCAGCCCTGCCTCGCGCAGACGGCCGAGTTGCGAGGCGGCCAGCCCGTAGGACGGCACCATGCCACCGGGGCTCTCGAGGCACACCACGGCCTGGTCGCGGCCGGGCTCGGCCAGGGTGAGTACGGCGGTGATTTCTTCGCGCAGGTTGTCCACTGCCGACGCCCGAATGTCGCCCTGAAAGCGCAGCACGAACACCCGCGGCGCGGGGGCCTCTTCGTGTTCGAGTTCGATCACGGTGGGTGATTCGCTGACCGGCTTTCCGCCGGGTGCGGAAGAAGCGGACGGGTCGGCCGGCGATTCGGCGGTGTCGGCGTCGCTTTTCCCGGCGGATTCCGTCGACCCATCGGGGGTCCCGTTGCCCTGGCCGTTGCCATTGCCATTGCCATCAAAGGCGTGTCCGGGGTGGCGGCGCCGGCGCAGGCGGTCTCGCAGGCGCTGCAGGCGAGTGCGCGGGCCTTCCACCGCGCGGCGCACGGTCTTTTCCATGCGGGCGTAGCGGTCGTTCAGGCGTTTGACGTTGAGCTGGTCGGGCCGGCGCTCGCGGCTGCGGGCGATCAGCCCGACAAAAGCGCTCATCAGGATCAGCACCGCCATGACGGCGGTGACAACCTTGGCGAAGAACAGTCCGTAATCCTGCAGCAGTTCCATGCGATTCCTCGGGGTCGGCGGGTGGTCGACGCATCGTCTGTGCGTGCCATAATGCCACCATGATTGCTTCCGACGCTTGGGACCCGCGCGCTCCGGGTCGTTTTCATGGTTGCGAGGATGCCGGCGGGCCGGAACCCGAGCCGGTGGTCTACCGCGATGTGCCGGTGCTGACGCTGCGTCAGGTCGACGAATGGAATGGCCAGCCCAAGGGGACGGCGTTTCGCATGTTCCGGGCCCGCGAGGGCGAGCTGGAAGAGGGGCGTGACTTCTTCCTGATCCGGCGGGGCGAGGAGCCCGAGCTTGCCGAACAATGGCGTGCGGCCGGCACCATCTATCCGTCGACCGTGCACGTGGTCCTGCTGGGGACGCGGGCGGTGGAGCGCATGCGTGCGGAATGGCATGCGCGCACGCACAGCCCGGACTGCGGATGTCCCGGGTAACCCTCGAGCAGTGGCGCATGCTCAAGGCGGTGGTGGATGCGGGCGGTTTCGCCCGCGCCGCCGAGCGGGTGCACAAGAGCGCTTCCAGCGTGAATCACGCGGTGCAGAGGCTGGAGGAACAGCTGGGGGTCGAGGTCTTCGAGCTGCAGGGCCGCAAGGCGGAACTGACGCCGGCGGGCCATGCGTTGTTGCGGCGCGCCGAACACCTGCTCGAGGAGGCCGCGGATATCGAGGCCCTGGCCGGCGCGCTGGCCACCGGTGTGGAATCGGAACTGCACCTGGCGGTGGAGCAGATCATCCCCGCCGCGCGGGTCATCTACGCCCTGGAGGCGTTTTCGCGCGAACAGCCGGCGACCCGCATCCAGCTGCACGAGGTGGTGCTGGAGGACGGTCCGCAGCGCCTGGAGCAGGGGCGCGTGGACATGCTGCTGGCGCCCCAGGTGCCCTCGGATTTCCTGGCGCAGGAAATCGGGGAACAGACCATGGTTTGTGTCGCTCATCCGGGGCACCCGCTGGCGACCTCCGGCGCTCCCCTGACGCGTCGCAATCTGCGCCCGCACCGCCAGGTGGTGCTGCGCGATTCGGGCGCCCGTGGCAACGGTGAAGGCGGCTGGCTGGACGCCGATCAGCGCTGGACCGTGGGGCATGTGTCCACGGTGGTGGAGGTGCTGCGTTCCGGGGTCGGGTTTGCCTGGGTTCCGCTGGACCGGGTCGCCGCGGATCTGGACGCCGGGCGCCTGACGGAACTGCCGCTGGAGGCGGGCGGGCGTGTGCGCGTCCCGTTCTATCTGACGCTAGCCGATGGTGACGCGGCCGGCATCGCCGGGCGCGCGCTGGCTGACGCGCTGCGCACGGCCTTTCAAACTTCGCCAACCTCGACCGGGATGGATCCATAACCCATGTGCGGAATCGCCGGAGAATTTGTCTGGGGCGAACGGCGCGCGAACGCGGATGCGGTCGCGCGCATGCTGCCCTGTCTGGAACGCCGCGGCCCGGATGCCGATGGCCTGTGGGCCTCGGGCCGGGTGGCGCTGGGGCACCGGCGGCTGTCCATCCTGGACCTGTCGCAGCGGGCGCATCAGCCGATGTTCGACCCCGAGACCGGGCTTTCGCTGGTGTTCAACGGGGCGATCTACAATTTCCGCGCGCTGCGCAGCGAGCTCGAGGGGCGCGGTCACCGCTTCTTCTCCAGCGGTGATACGGAGGTGATCCTGCGCGGGTATGCCGAATGGGGCGAGGGCGTGGTGGCGCGGCTGCACGGCATGTTTGCCTTCGCACTGTTCGACGGGGAACACCAGCGCCTGCTGCTGGCGCGCGATCGCATGGGCATCAAGCCGCTGTATCTCGCGCGCACCGGTGACGGGATCCGGTTTGCCTCCAATACCGCGGCCCTGCTGGCCGGCGGCGGTGTGGATACCGAGCTGGATCCCGAGGGTCTGCACATGCTGTTCTCGCTGCATGCGGTGGTCCCGGCGCCGCGCACCGTGTTGCGGGGCGTGCGCAAGCTGGAACCGGGGCATTACATCACCATCGATGCGCGCGGCCAGGAGCGCCGTGAATGCTACTGGACACTGTCGGCGCGGCGCCCGGCGGAAGCGGTCAGCGATGCGGAATGGCAGGAGCGCATCGAGGACGGCCTGCGCCGCGCGGTGCGCCGCCGACTGGAAGTGGCGGACGTCCCGGTGGGGGTGCTGCTGTCGGGCGGCCTGGATTCCTCGCTGCTGGTGGCGCTGGCCATGGAAGAGGGGGCGCGCGACCTGCGGACATTTACCGTCGGGTTCGAGGATCAGCCCGAGGAAAAGGGCTCCGAGTTCGAGTATTCCGATCCGGTGGCGGAGCGTTATGCCACCGATCACCAGGCCACGCTGATCCCCAACGACCAGGTGCTCGCACGGCTGCCGGAGGCCGTGGAGGCCATGGCCGAACCGATGTTCGGGCAGGACGCGGTCGCGTTCTACCTGCTCTCCGAACAGGTCTCGCAGCACGTGAAGGTGGTGCAGTCGGGGCAGGGGGCGGACGAGGTCTTCGGCGGCTATTTCTGGTACCCGCAGATGGCGGAGGACCGTCACGGCGACTGGGTGGAACGCTTCCGCCGGCATTACTTCGACCGCGATCACCCGGAGATGGCCGAGATGCTGCGTCATCCGCCGGCGGACGACATTACCGGGGACTGGCTGCGCGAGCAGTTCCGCCAGCTCGAGACCGACCGTGCGGATTCGTTCATCGACGCGGTACTGGCGCTGGACGTGACCACGTTGATCGTCGACGACCCGGTCAAGCGCGTGGACAACATGACCATGGCCTTCGGTCTGGAGGCGCGGGTGCCGTTCCTGGACCACGAACTGGTGGAGACCGCCGCGGCGATGCCGCCGCACCTGAAGCTGGGCGACGGCGGCAAGGACGTGCTGCGGCGCATCGCCCGCGGCCGTCTGCCGGACGCGGTGCTGGACCGGCCCAAGGGCTATTTCCCGGTGCCGGCGCTGAAATACGTGCGCGGCGAGTTCCTCGAGTTCATGCGCGACATCCTCAACTCGCGTGCGGCGCGCGAGCGCGGGCTGTATCAGCCGGCCTACATCGACAAGCTGCTGGATGCCCCGGACCAGTATTTCACCCGGATCCAGGGCTCCAAGCTGTGGCACGCGGCACTGCTGGAGTACTGGCTGCAGACTCACGTGGATGGCTGAATGCCGTGCCGGAGCGGGTCAGGGGATCGGTCAGGGGGCTGACCTCCTGCGCGTCTCAGATTTCCTTCAGGCGCGGCATCAGCATGGTCAGGTTGCAGGGCATGGTGCGGTCGTCGAGCTGGGCCCGGATGATGCGATCCCAGGCGGTGCGGCAGGCGCCGGTGGAGCCGGGCAGCACGAAGATGTAAGTACCGTTGGCCACGCCGGACAGGGCGCGCGACTGCAGGCTGGAGGTGCCGATATCTTCCCACGACAGCATGCGGAACAGCTCGCCGAAGCCTTCGATCGTCTTGTCCAGCAGCACCGAAACCGCCTCGGGTGTCCCGTCGCGGCCGGTGATGCCGGTGCCCCCGGTGGTCAGGATGGCATCGATCTGCGGGTCCGCGATCCAGCGCGAAACCACCGCGCGCAGGGCGTAGATGTCATCCGGCCGGATGTCGCGCTCCGCGAGTCGGTGACCGGCTTTTTCCAGGCGTTCCACCAGCGCGTCCCCGGAGCGGTCTTCGGCGGTGGAACGGCTGTCGGAGACGGTCAGCACGGCGATGTTCAGGGGGGTGGTGACGGGATCCCCGGTCTCATGTTCGGCGTTATTGCCGGCTTCGGGCGTGTGCGTGCTCATGGCGGTTTCCGGTTGGTGTATCGTGGGCAGTCATCATAAACAGTGGCAGGACTCGATGCAGGAACGGGTACAGAAGGTCCTCGCGGCCCGCGGGCTGGGTTCGCGGCGCGAGATCGAGGGGTGGATCGAACGCGGCGAGGTGCAGATCAACCAGAGCACCGCCGGACTGGGCGATCGCGTGGGGCCGGATGACGTGATCCGGGTGCGCGGCCGCGTGGTCACGCGACCCGAGTATCCGCACCGCTGGATCGCCTATCACAAGCCGGTCGGCGAGATCTGTTCGCGCTCCGATCCCGAGGGACGGCGTCCGGTGTTCGCCAGCCTGCCGAAGCTCAAGGGCCAGCGCTGGGTTGCGGTGGGCCGCCTGGACCTCAACACCTCCGGGTTGCTGCTGTTCACCACCGACGGCGAACTGGCCAACGCCCTGATGCATCCGGCCGGTGCGATGGAACGTGAATATGCCGTGCGCGTGCTGGGGGAAGTCCCGGAAGAGACCCGGCGGATGCTGCTGGAGGGCGTTGAACTGGAGGATGGTCCGGCCCGTTTCGATGCGCTGGAGGCCGGTGGCGGCGACGGGGCGAACCAGTGGTATCACGTGATCGTGAGCGAGGGGCGTAATCGCCTGGTGCGGCGCCTGTGGGACGCGGTCGGGGTCACGGTCAGCCGCCTGATCCGGGTGCGCTACGGGCCGGTGGTGCTGGGGCGCGGGCTGAAATCGGGCGCTGCGCGTGACCTCGAGGTGGGCGAAGTGGCCGCGCTGTATCGCGAGGCGGGGCTGAATGTGCCGGAGAACCTGCAGCCGCCGGAGAAACGTCGCGGCACACGGCCGAAAAAGAAAAAGGGCGGGGCAGCCGGTGGTCGCGACAAGGGCGAGGGCTGGAGTTCGTCACGTCCGGGTGCCGGGGCGAAGACCGCAAAATCCGGCAAGCCCGGCGCGCGCCAGGGCAGGGGAGCGCGCAGCGGACGCGGCCGGCCGGGGCGCTGACTCATGATCGACGGGACTGACACCGCGGCGCCGGACTGCCGTACGGTGCTGGAGCGGCTGCATGCGCATTATGGCCCGTTGCACTGGTGGCCCGCCGAGACCGCGTTCGAGGTCATGGTCGGGGCGGTGCTGACGCAGAACACGGCCTGGAGCAACGTGGAGCGCGCGCTTGCGGCCCTGCGCGAGGCGGATGCGCTGACGCCGGCGGGGATGGCGGCCCTGGAGCCGGAGGAACTGGCCGAGCGGATCCGCCCGTCGGGGTATTACAACGTCAAGGCCGGGCGCCTGCGGCACCTGCTGGCGTTCCTCGAGCGGACGGGCGGGATCGAGGCGCTGTCTGCGCTGGAGACCGGGTCACTGCGGGAGGCCCTGCTGGGGGTAAAGGGCATCGGTCCGGAAACGGCCGATGACATCGTGCTGTACGCCTTCCACCGCCCGGTGTTCGTCGTGGATGCCTACACCCGGCGACTGTTCGAACGCCTCGGGCGACCGCATGCGCGGGACGGCTACGAGACGCTGCGGGCTTCGGTGGAGGCCGAGCTCGGTGCGGATACCGTGGCGTTCAACGAACTCCATGCGCTGATCGTGGAGCACGGCAAACAACGCTGTCGGCCACGGCCGCTGTGCGACGGCTGTCCGCTGGGGGATCGCTGTTACGGGGTTGTCACGGGCTGATGCGCCACGCGGAGCGGCACCGGCGGGTGCGGCTCAGAGGTCGTCATCCAGCCGCTGCAGGTGCCGGTACAGGCTGCGCTCGCTGAGTCCCAGACGCGCCGCCAGCGAGCGCCGGTCGCCCCGATGCACGGTGGCCGCGTAACGCAGGTATTCGCGTTCCACTTCCTCCAGCGGGCGGATCTCGCCGCCGGCCAGCGCGCGCGGCGGCGGCAGATCGCGGTCGTCGACGCCTTCGGTCACCTCGGTGCCCAGGTGTTCCGCACGGATCTCCTCGCCGTCGCTGAGCAGCGCGGCGCGTTCCAGGATATTGCGCAGCTCGCGGATGTTGCCGGGGAAGGGATAGCGTTCCAGCACCTCGCGCGCGCCCTGACTGAGATACGGGCGGGCCGGCAGTTCGAGGCGCTCGAACAGGGCCTGGGACAGGATCGGGATGTCGGCCCTGCGTTCGCGCAGCGGCGGTACGCGAATGGGAAAGGTGCTCAGCCGGTAATAGAGGTCCTCGCGAAATTCCCCTTCGCGGACCAGCTGGCGGAGATCACGGTGCGAGGCACAGACCAGGCGGAAATCGGCGCGCCGCGGTTCGGTGCTGCCCACCCGCCGGAAGGTCCGGGTCTCCAGCAGGCGCAGCAGCTTGACCTGCAGCCCGTGGGGCACGTCGCCGATCTCGTCGAGGAACAGCGTGCCACCGGCGGCGGACTCCACCAGCCCGGCCTTGGCATGGGTGGCCCCGGTGAAGGCCCCGCGTTCATGGCCGAAGAGCTCGCTTTCGAACAGGGTCTCGGTCAGGCCGGAGCATTCCACCGGCACGAACGGGCCTTCCGCGCGGCGGCTCTGGTCGTGCACGGCACGGGCCACCAGCTCCTTGCCGGTGCCCGACTCGCCCTGCAGCAGCACCGATGCCTCGCTGGGCGCGACCCGGCTGACCAGCCCCAGCATCTCGTTGAAGGCGGCGGACTGTCCGACCAGCCCCTGTTCCCCGGCCTGCGGCGACGAGACCGGAAGGTGGTGCAGAACCTCGATCAGGTAGCGCAGCTTGCCGTCGGAACCGTGGATCGGGAACATCTCGACATCCACGTGTTCCTTGCCGCGAGCCGTGTGGTGGACGTGCAGCGTGCGGTTGGGCTTGCCGGTGGCCAGGGTGTCACGCAGAGGGCAGGTCTCGCCCGCTTCATCACAGGGCCGTCGGAAGTCGTGCGAGGCTTCGTAGCAGCGTTGCCCGTTGCCCCCGGCATCTACCTCGTACAGATGCCGATAGGCCTGATTGGCGCCCAGGATGTCGTAGTCCGGCGACAGCAGGATGGCGGGCTCCTGAAACACGTCGAGGATGCTGACCACCTCGTCGCGGTCCAGGCCGCGTGTCCATTGAGGCACGGCTTCTGTGGGCAACTTTTCGTTCACGATGCTGACGGCTCCGGTGTCCGGGAATGGGTCCCTGCGCAACGCAGTATCTCCCGTGTCTCTGGTTGGAGTCATGTTCCCGCATCGTGTTCCGGTGCTCCGCAAACAAAAAACGCCACGAACCCGAAGGTTCGTGGCGCCCAGGGAGACACTGCCCCGTATACGCGTTCGTGCTCGAGTCGCTTTTGCGCGCTGACAAGGCGCGGTGAGTGAAGTGTAGCCGCGCTACATGAACGAGCCGCAACGCCGTCAGCGGGCAAAAGCGGCCGAGCCCCTTCGGGGTTGGAGTCCCATGTTCCCCGATTCTGCGTTGCGGCCCTTGCCGGTAGAACCACTACCGGCAGCGCGCCGCGCCTGGTCTCGGAAAACATGGGACACCAACACGAACGCGTATACGGGGCAGTGTCTCCCTTACGCCCCGCAGCGGGCGGTTGCCTGCGAGCCGGGTCCGGAGAGAGAGAGAAAGACCCGGTCGCAAACCCTGAACGGTCAGGCGACGGCGCTAGTGGTAACCCGCGTCCGCCGTGACCTTGCCGCGGAAGACCCAGTAGGTCCACGCGGTGTAGCCGAGGATGATCGGGATGATGAACAGCGCCCCGATCAGGATGAACAGCTGCGCATCCGGGGAGGATGCGGCGTCCCAGAAGGTGTAGTCCGGCGGGACCACGTACGGCCACTTGCTCACGATCAGCCCCAGGAAAGTGAAGATGAACAGGGCGATCGTGGACACGAAGGGCAGCCCCTCGTGGCGCCGGCGCACCGAGCGCAGGATCTGCCAGGCCGCCAGCAGCGCCAGGGCCGGAAGGACCCACAGGATCTCGAAGGTGCCCATCCAGCGTTCCATGACCTTGGCATCGATGAACGGCGTGATCGCACTGACCAGCCCGAACACCACCAGCACGGCACCCAGCAGCCACGGGGTCACGCGGTAGGCAAAGGCCTGGGTTTCACCCTCGGTCTTGAGGATCATCCAGGTCGCGCCCAGCAGGGCGTAGCCCGCCATCAGACCCAGACCGGTGAGCACCGTGAACGGGGTCAGCCAGTCCAGCGCGGTGCCGGCGTAGTTCAGGCCGTCCATCTGGAAGCCCTGGATATAGGCCCCGACGACCGCGCCCTGGGCGAAGGCCGCCACCATCGAGCCGATCGCGAAGGAGGCGTTCCAGCCGCGCCGCGACTTCGCCGAACTCGCCTTGAAACGGAACTCGAAGGCGACGCCGCGGAAGATCAGCCCGGCCAGCATCAGGAACACCCCGATGTACAGAGCCGGCAGGAACACCGAGTAGACCAGCGGGAAGGCTGCCAGCAGGCCGGCGCCCCCGAGGATCAGCCAGGTCTCGTTGCCGTCCCAGACCGGGGCGACCGAGTTCATCATGATGTCGCGCGACTGCTCGCCGGGGGCGAAGGGGAAGAGGATCCCCACGCCCAGGTCAAACCCGTCCATCAGGACGTAGCTGACCAGCCCGACGGCGATGATCACGACCCATACCAGTGTGATATCGACCATGGTTTCAGCTCCTTGCGTCAGCGGCAGGGTTGTCGTTGAACGGCGTATCGGCCGCCGACAGCGGGCGCTTGGCGTGCTGCGGCTCCTGCACCGGTTGGTCCGGCTCCGGACCCTTGCGCACGATGCGCACGATGTAATAGACGCCGGCGGTGAACACCACGGCATACACCGCGATGTAACCCAGCAGACTGAACAGCGCCATGCCACCGGTCAGCGACGGCGTGAGGCCGGTCGCGTGGTCCATGATTTCGTAGACCAGCCAGGGCGCACGGCCCGTTTCGGTCACGAACCAGCCCGCCAGCACCGCGACGAACGGCGTCGGGATCATCCAGGTCAGGCCCTTGAGGAAGCGCTCGGACTGGTACAGGTCGCCACGGAAGCGCAGCCAGGCGCTCCACAGGGCGAAGCCGATCATCACGAACCCAATGGCCAGCATGATGCGGAACGACCAGAAGGTGATGCCGACCGGGGGACGCTCTTCGGCGGGCACTTCGTTCAGTCCGGGCACCTCGCCGTCCAGCTCGTGGGTCAGCACCAGCGAAGCCATGTTGGGCAGGCCGATCTCGAAGTGGTTGGTCTCGTTGGCCGAGTCGGGGATGGCGAACAGCAGGAACGGGGCCCCGCGTTCGGTCTCCCAGACGCCTTCCATCGCCGCCACCTTGGTCGGCTGATGCTCGAAGGTGTTGAGGCCGTGGATGTCACCCACCACCAGCTGAGCCGGGGCGGCGAACAGCAGGATCCACATGGTCACGCCCAGCGCCTTGCGGTTCATCTCGACGTGCTTGTTGCGCAGCAGGTAGTAGGCGGAGACCCCCGCCACCACGAAGCCGGCGGTCAGCAGCGAGGCCAGCCCCATGTGGAAGAAACGCGGCCAGAAGCTGTCGTTGAAGATGGCCTGACCCCAGGAAGTCACCTGGAAAACTCCGTCAACCAGCTCCACACCGCCGGGCGTCTGCATCCAGCTGTTGGCCACCAGGATCCAGAACGAGGAGATGAAGGTGCCCAGTGCCACCATCATCGCCGCGAAAACGTGCACGCCCTGCGGCACACGGTCGCGACCGAACAGCAGTACGCCGAGGAAGGCCGCCTCCAGGAAGAACGCGGTGATGACCTCGTAGGACAGCACCGGCCCGAGGAAATTGGCCGTGGCATATGAGAACACGCTCCAGTTCGTGCCGAACTGGAAGGACATCACGATCCCGGAGACCACCCCCATGCCGAACACGACCGCGAAGATCTTGATCCAGAACTTCGAGATCCGGGTGTACAGGGCATCACCGGTCTGCCAGGCCCGGAACTCCAGGAAGGCGATGAACGAGGCGAGCCCGATGGTGAATACCGGGAACAGTGCGTGAAATGACACGACGAATGCGAACTGCAGTCGTGACAGGAGTAAGGGGTCAAGCTCCATGGCATTGCCTCCGTGAACGATTGAGAGAGGACGCGTGGTGCGTTCCGCCCGGATGACAATCAAGTTGCGTGCCAGTTCTCGCTCTGGCGTGCGTGTTCGCGCTGCGACGCGGTTTGCGGCATCGGTCCGGGACGAGCCTCGTGGTCCCGGGGTGTTGTACATGCCGCACATGACAGTCTGGAACATGGAAATGACAGTCACGGCAGACAAAGCGTCCGGAGTCGGGCGGCCGAGGCGCGCGGAAAGCGGTTTTTGCGGGTTTTGTGGCACTGGCACGAAAACTGTATGTCAGAAGGGTTGAAGCGCGGCGCCACCGGCGACCGCTCCGGAAAAAGACGCCCCGCGGGATGACGGGGTCGCGAGGAGGCATACACATGACAGATCGCAATAAGGCAGGTTCGTCGAAGGCACCGCTGGTATTGCGGGACGGACTTTCGCGGCGGGATTTCCTGAAACTGACCGGCGGGCTGACCGCCGCGGCAGCCGTGGGGTCCGCGCCCGCGGCGGCGCAGGCCGGAGTGCAGACCCGCGCGCGGATCGTTGTGCTGGGCGGCGGCGCCGCCGGGCTGACCGTGGCGGCGCGGTTGCGCGACCTGCTGGACGGGGCGCGCATCACCGTGGTGGAGCCGAGCGAGACCCATCACTACCAGCCCGGCTGGACCCTGGTCGCGGCCGGGACCTATTCGGTCAGCGACGTGACCGCGCGCAACGAGCATTACATCCCGCGCGGCGTCGACTGGAAGAAGGACTACGTGGCCGCAGTGGATCCGGAGAGCCAGGTGGTCGAGACCGCCGGCGGCGATCGTCTGGATTATGACTTCCTGGTCGTGGCCACCGGGATCCATCTGGATTACGAGGCGATCGAAGGCCTGGAGCGCGCGGATATCGGGCAGAACGGCCTGACCAGTATCTATGCCGGCCCCGAGCAGGCGCGGCATGCCTACGAACAGACGCAGCGCCTGGGCGAGCAGGGCGGGGTGGCCCGCTTCACCATTCCGAATACGCCGATCAAGTGCGCGGGTGCACCGATCAAGGCGACCCTGATCGCGGAGGACCTGCTGCGCAAGGCGGGGCAGCGGGATCGCATGGAATTCCACTATCACGCCCCGGAAGGCGCGCTGTTCAGCGTCGAACGTTTTGACGGGATGGTGCGCGACATCTATCGCGAGCGCGGAGTCGGGATCGAATCCGGGTCCGTGCTGCAGGGCGTGGAGCCCGAGCTGCACCGTGCGACCTTCGTGGACGGCGACGGCAATCGCGAGACGGTGGACTACGACTACCTGCACGTGGTGCCGCCCATGCGCGCCCACGACTGGGTGCGCGAGGCCGGTCTGGCGGTGGAAGACGGCAGTCTGGCGGAGGGCGGCTGGCTGGCCGTGGACGACCAGACCCTGCAGCATGCCCGCTACCCGAACGTGTTCGGCGCCGGCGACGTGGTGGACACGGCGATTGGCAAGACGGCCTCCACGGTCCGGGCCCACGGGTCGGTGACCCCGGACAACCTGGTGTCGGTGCTGCAGGATCGCGAACCGCAACAGCGTTTCGACGGCTACACCTCCTGCCCGCTGATCACCGAGGTCGGCAAGGCGGCCCTGGTCGAGTTTGACTACACCCTGGAAGAGGTCCCGACCTTCGGCTTCATCGATCAGGGACAGCCAAGCTGGATGTGGTGGCGACTGAAGGTGCACATGATCAAGCCGCTGTACTACAACATGCTGCGGGGGCGTTACCTCCGCTGATCGCGGGCAGCGCGCGCCCGGGGGCGGGGATGCGTTAGGGTAGGCGCATTCGCGAACCCCCGGGAGCGGCGTGGCACCCGATATTCTGTTCTATGGCGATCCCCATGGCCTCTTCGATCCCCTGATCGAGGCGGTGGCCCGCCACCGTCCACGGGCGGTGGTTCTGCTGGGGGACATGGAGCTGCGCGAACAGTCGCTGGATGCAGTATTGGCGCCGTTGCGGGAAGCCGTGGCGGCGGGCGCCACGATGCCGGAGATCTACTGGATCCCCGGCAATCACGAGAGTGATACCGATGCGGCCTGGGCGCATGTGTTCGGCAGTTCCTATGTGGCGGGCAATTTGCACGCGCGTGTCGCGGAAGTGGCCGGCCGGCCGGTAGCGGGTCTCGGCGGGGTGTTCCGTGGCCGCGTCTGGTACCCGCGGGGCCCGCGCTGCAAGGCGCCGGTCTTCTTCACCCGAAACGAACATGTGGCGCAGCTCCCGGAACGCGATCGCTGGCAGGGTGCCGGGGATCGCGAGCCGGGTCTGCCCCGGCGCCATCGCACCTCCATCTATCCCGAAGACATCGAACGCCTGCGCGGGCTGCGGGCCGATATCCTGATCACCCACGAGGCGCCGTCGCCGCATGCGAGCGGCTTCGACACCATCGACGGCCTGGCCGAGCTGCTGGGGGCCGTACTGATCGTTCACGGGCACCATCACCAGGACTACGAGGCATATACCCCGGACGGGGTGCGGGTGCGCGGTGTCGGGCGGGCCGGGGTGGTCGGCCTGTATCCGGACGGCCGGCTGGAGACCCTGACGCCGGGGATCGAGGATCCTTAGCGGGCAGGCCCCCGGGAATGGTCCGTTTCCGGCGAATCCTCCGTTTCGTCCGCCTCGCCGGGGACGATGAGCATGCTCCGGGCCTTGCCGAAGAGTTCGCGCGCGACATCGGGTTGTTCGCGCAAATGCCGGCTCCAGTGGGGAAACAGGTTCTGTTCCTCGCGTCCTTCGTGTTTGGCCAGACCGCCCGAGATCAGGGCGAAGAATGGCGCGATGGCCCAGGGTTCGTCCACGCCCTCGGTGAATTCGTGTTCCAGCATCGCGGTCTGGTCCAGCAGCTCCTCGTGTTCGCGCAGCATGATCGAGGTCGGGTCATCGCCGCGGGGATGGCGCGGCAGATCGAGCAGCGGGACGATCAGTTCGTTCTCCACGTGTACGTGGCGTCGCAGCCCGGCGACGTAGGCATGAAACGCCGGTGCTGCGCCCTCGGCGTCGCCGGCATTGACCCGGTGCAGGGCGCTGGCGAACAGGCGGTCGATACGCAGGTGGTCGCGGGTGAGGAGATCGACCAGGTCGACGGGTTCGGTGTCGTCGCGCCGGCGGACCCGCAGGGTCCACAGCGGCGGGCCGGCCTCGACGGTTTCCCAGTGGATGGCATGACGCAGTTGCTGTGCGACCGCGGCCATCAGCAGTTCGGGCTCTTCCTCCACCAGCACGTCGAAGGTCTGGCCGGCGCCGAGTTCGCGCAGGGTGTAGTAGGCGCGGGTATGGGCATGGTCGCCCAGCCCGCGCAGGTCGAGAGTGAAATCAGCCATGGGATTCCGGTTCCAGGTCGCGCCGGCGGGCCATGGATTCGCCGACGGCGCGGCATTGATCGGCGTCCAGCAGGTGTTCGGCCAGCGGCAGCACGGCTTCTTCCTCGAGGGCCAGATGGCGGCGGTACTGGTCGATCCATTCCGCCGCGCCGTCCAGCGAGGCATCGCGTCCTTCGGCGATGTCGAGCAGGGCCGGCTCGAGCCGGGACCAGCCGTTTTCCAGGGTTTCGTGCTCCGCGGTGAGGCGGTCCAGCCAGTCGGGCAGCTGGGGGTGGCAGTCGGGATGATTGCCGAGGCCCTTGAGCCGCGGGAACAGATCTTCGTCCTCGTCGGCATGGTGATGCGGTGCGGAGGCGTGGAAATATTTCAGCAGCCGCTGGGCGGCGGCCTGGGCCTCGGCATCCGCGCCATGATCGGGGACATGGGCCTGCAGGCGGTCGAGCGTCTCCAGACAGCCCTTCAGGCGACGATGACAGGCACGCAGGACTTCGAGGGGGCGATCGAAGCCGGGCAACGGTTCGTTCATCTGGAGATTCATGCGGGCCTCGGGATGCACATCTGTCCCCTGTGTAGCAGTTCGGTGACCGTGTGGCCTTGATGCGGATCACATCGTGCGGAGGGTTTGTCTTTTGTGTCATTCGCCCCCAGAATCGATGGGACAGAGGCACCGGCGTCCGCGTGCCCGGCTTTGTAGTGTCCGTCGTTGCCGCGGCGGCCTTTCCCTGCATGTTCGTCCGGTCACCCCGGAATCGGTGACCGGCCCTGAGAGGTGGAGTTGTGGACAAGCCCGAGATCGTTGTTTCGGCAACCGACATGGAACGGCTGGACAAGCTGCTGGAATCCGCTTCGGCGGAAGACTGGCCCGGCAAGTCCGGGCTGGAGGCCGAACTGGATCGTGCGCGGGTAGTGGACTCGCACGAGATGCCGGCGTCGGTGGTAACCATGAACTCCAGCGTGCGCTTCCGGGTGGTGGAATCCGGGGAGGAATTCACCATGACCCTGGTCTACCCGCGTGACATGGATGACAGCGGGCAGACGCTCTCGATCATGGCGCCGGTAGGCAGTGCCCTGCTCGGGCTCTCGGAAGGCGAGGAGATCGAGTGGCCGCGTCCGGGCGGGGGCGTGATGCACGTGCGCATCGACAAGGTGCTGTTTCAGCCGGAGCGGGCGGGCGAACACCACCGGTAACCGCGGGGTCCTATCCCCAGTAGCCCTGGCGATACCATTGCCCGCTGCGCAGGCAGCGGAACACCCAGACCCCGCGACCGCGGGGGTCGCGCGCCAGGGCATAGTCGCGGCGCTGATCGTTTCCCCGGTCCCACCAGCCGTTTTCCATGCGTCCCAGGGGCTGCAGCCCCTGCAGATCCGTGGCCGCTGCCGGCACCGGCGCGTGCACCCACAGGGCCGTGCCGCAGGCCTGCTGCGCGGGACCGGGCGTGGATCGGCCCCGTTGCAGGGCGGAGCCGACGGGCTCCTGCGCGTCTTCCGGGGCCGGGGTTCCCCGGTTACTCAGGCCGCCGACCTTCTGTGCCCCCAGGCGTGCCCGCAGGCGGGCAAGCACGGCGGGCAGGTGCATGCCCGGGCTGTTCTCGCCGGCGGGATCCCCGGTCAGCAGGCCGTCATCGGTGGCGGGCGGGTCCAGCAAGTCGGCCGCGTGCAGGCGCAGGCCGATGACCGGGGCCTGCAGGCTCTCGCGCTCCAGTCGGGTCTGCCACAGGCTCAGCCAGTCCGCCGCGCGGATGCCGGGCTGGCCGCGTTCCAGGCTCAGGCGGGTGGTGGTCTCGCGATGCCGCAGTTCCAGCTGCATGCGCTGCAGGCTCAGGGCCCGCCCGCGCAGTTGCTGCTCGGCCTGCTGCAGCAGGCGGCGCAGGGGGAACACCAGCGCGGTGCTCGCGCGGATCTCGTGATCCAGGCGCAGGGCGAGTTCGAGGGTGGCCGGGGGGCAAAAGCGCGGCAGGGCCTCGCGGGCATCACCCAGCAGGCGGTCGATGGTCTGCAGAAGTTCCGGTTCGTGGCGTCGTGCCAGTTCCGTGCGCGGCAGACGCAGCAGGTCACCGAACATCCGCAGGCCGGTGGCCTGCAGGGCCTCGCGGGTGCCCGCGGGCAACGGCAGGGTGTTCAGCGGGAAGCGTGCCAGGTTGCGGCGCAGGGCGTCGCGGTCCTCGGGGATCTCCGGGTGCCGGTGCGCGGCGAACAGCCGTGCAGCAGCCGGGCTGCGGGCCATGCCGGTGCGCGGCTGGAAACCCAGTTCGCGCAGCACCGCCTCTGCCCGTTCGCGCAGGGCCGGCAGCCCGCCGAACAGGCGCCGGCTGCACCCGACCTCGAGCAGGATGCGCTGCTCTTCGGGTTCGGGATGCACGTGGTCGCTGAACTGCAGCAGGGCGGCGGCGAGTTGGTGAATCTCGCGCGCGCGGGCCGCCGGGTCGTCCTCGATCAGTTCCGGGGTGTCCAGAAGGGCCAGGGCATCGCCCAGGGGCATGTCCGGGCGGGCGCCGGCGCGGCGCGCGGCACGGTTGGCGGCATGCACCCGGGGTCGTTCCCCGCGTTCCACGATCAGCAGGGGATGCTGCGCGAGACGGGCGGCATCCGCGCGGCGGCGGGCCTGAAGATCCAGGGCCAGATGCGGAAGCTGCACGGCCAGCCAGCATTCCCGGGCCTCCGGCGCGGGGACGGGAGCGGGGTCAGGTTCCCGCGCCGGCTCCGGGAGCCCCGGGAGCAGTTGCAGGGTCGGGCCCGGGTGGGCCTGCTCCGTGTCGGGTGCCGGTCGTGCAGGACGTGTGTCCGGGATCACGGGGTGCCCTCCGCGGGAGGCGGGTGCGCCACGGAGAGATCCAGCGGCCGGCCGCGCCGGTACCGGGCGCCGCTGCCCTTGATGAAGTGCAGGCGCAGGCCCCGGCCATGGGGCTGCCATTGCAGGCGCTGATGTGCGGGTGAGGGCTGTTCCGCGGCCTGTGGTGGACGATGGAGCACGGCACAGGCGCGGCTTTCGCCGGCCGCCAGGCGCAGACGCCGCAGTCGTGCGGTCTCCGCGGGGCCGTGGATCCAGATCAGCAACACGCCAAAGGCGGGGTCGCGCAGGCACTGTTCCGCACTCCACAGGCGTTCGCCGTCCTGGTCGGCCCGCACCAGCAGGACCCGCTCCGGGGGAATGCCCAGCTGTTGCCAGCCGGGGAGCCAGGGGGTGGCCGGCGGGCCGATCAGGGCGATCCACAGCCGCGCGCGCCCGCAGGCGGCGAGCATCGGGACCAGCAGGCGGGTCTCGCCGCTGCCGAAGGGCGCGCCCAGCAGTTCCACCAGCTGGCCGCGCGGCCAGCCGCCGCCCAGGGCCGTTTCCAGTTCGGGTGTCCCCGCTGGCCAGACCGCGTCGCCGCTGGCGGGGGCGCCCTGGCGGCCGCGCCACAGGGACGGGTGTTCCAGCAGTGAGTCCAGGGCGCGGCTCATTCCCTTTCCAGATCGCGCAGCACGCCCACGCCGATCCCCTCGATCGCGAGTTCGCGGCGCTCGGGGTCGATATCGATGGGGGCGAAATCGGGGTTTTCGGGCAGCAGGCGGATCCGCGAACCATCGTGGTGGAAGCGCTTGACCGTGACCTCGTCCTCGATGCGCGCGACCACGATCTGGCCTTCCCGGGCCTCCGGCGTGCGGCGCACGGCGAGCAGGTCGCCGTCGAGGATGCCGGCATCGCGCATGCTTTCGCCGTGTACCCGCAACAGGTAGTCGGGGCGGGCGCGGAACAGGGCGTCGCCGAGTTGGTAGTGCCCCTCGATGTGTTCGGTGGCCAGCAGCGGCGACCCGGCCGCGACCCGGCCGATCAGGGGGATGCCGTCCGCTTCCGGGGGCGTGCCGGGAGACGGGCGGGCCTCGGGGGACAGGCGGATCCCGCGGGCCGCCCCGCCCACCAGTTCGATCGCGCCCTTGCGCGCCAGGGCCTTGAGGTGGCATTCCGCCGCATGGGGCGAGCGGAAACCGAAGGCCGCGGCGATCTCGTTGCGCGTAGGCGCGGTGCCCTGGGTGGTGACCACCTCGGTGATGTAGTCGAGGATGGCCTGCTGGCGCGGGGTGAGCGACGGGACGGACGACACGGGGGCGGCTCCGGATACTGTTCATAATTACAGTAACCGGAGGGCGCCCGGGTCGGCAAGCGGTCAGTCGGGGTCCGCTGCGTGTCCGGTGTAGAAGCGCCGGGCGTCGTCGAACAGCTCGGCGTTGGTGTCGGCACGCATGTACAGCATGTGCCCGCCGGGATAGCGGCCGGTGACGATGCGCTCGTCGTCGCCCGGGTCCGCGGCATGCGCGATCTGCCCCAGCAGCCATTCGGTGGCGAAATAGGGGGTGATCAGGTCGGCCTCGCCGTGCACGCTGAAGATGCGAAAGCGGGGATCCAGTGCCAGGGCGGTGGCCAGGTCGTCCATCGCCGAGGCCGGGCCGGTCCGCTGCGAGCTGTCCCAGTCCCAGGCACCGAAGACTTCGCGGCTGAGCAGGCGATACTGATGCCCGTGTGACCAGTCCAGGGTGTTGCGCAGGTGGTCCAGCATGGCGGTGGACAGCGGGGCCACCAGACCGTCGAGGATGGCATCGGCCCGCGGTCGCGCGCGGGTCGGGACCGGATTGGGCGAATCGATCCCGCCATCGTACAGGCTGACCAGCCGGCCCTCGTCCCGCAGCAGGCCACGCTGCGCCATGTTCAGGGTGACGCGGCCGCCGGTCGCGCGCAGGTGGTCGCGGTCGATCCCGGTGAATCGGGCCACTTCATCGATCCAGTCCGCGTCGATCCGCCCCGGGTGCAGCAGGCCTTCGAGATAGTCCCCCAGCGCGAATGCCTCCGCCTGCTCGAGGCTCGGCGGGTCATCGCCCAGGCGGTCATGCGCGCGTGCCGAGGCGGTCAGCGCCGGCAGCATCAGTGCGTGCGGGAGCGGGCGGCCGGTGCCGCCCTCGAGCATGCCGAAATCCAGCGCGGGGGAGACCAGCACCGTGCCCGAGACGCTGATGCCGGAGTTGCGCATCAGCCGCGCCGGCAGGGCACCGGCGCGATAGCCGCCATAGCTTTCCCCGCCGAGGTACACCGGGTCGCCGCGCCGTTCGTGGTCGTCCAGCCAGCGTTCCAGGGTTTCTTCCAGGGCGGCCAGGTCGCCCTCCGGCTCGAAGAAATCTTCGGGATCGCCGGCCTCCATCACCCGGCTGAAGCCGGTGCCCGGCGGATCGACGAACACGAGGTCGGTAAACGCCAGCCAGGTCTTCGGGTTGTCCGTCAGCCGTGGTGGCGTGGCGGCCGACAGGCCCCGGTCGTCGGTGTCCAGGACCCGCGGTCCGAGTCCGCCGACGTTGAGATAGGCCGAGGCCGCCCCCGGTCCGCCGTTGAACAGGAAGGTCACCGGGCGGTCGGCTTCTTCGTCGTCCACCGTATAGGCCACGCTGAAGACCCGCGCCTCGGGGCGTTCGCGATCCTCGCCCAGCGGGGTGTAGCCGACCGTCGCGCGGTACTCCAGCCGTTCGCCGTCCACCGTTTCCAGCGAATGCGTGGTGGTCACCGGCTCGGGGAGTACCGCCGGAAGGTCCTCACGATTGTCTTCTTCGCCCGGTGCCGGGGCAGCGAGCAGCAGCAGGACCAGACCGAGGGCCCCGGGGCCGGCGTGTCGCCGCATCAGCAAACCGCCGTCTCCTCGGTATCGGGGCAGTCGTGGCGCACCACGCGGTCTTCTTCGAGCCAGTGCTTGATGCCGTCGGTGACGTTATGGACGTCCTCGTACCCCAGACCGTCGGCCAGCGCGCGGGCCAGTACGCCGGTGCGGCTGCCGGTGCGGCAGATCAGGACCACGGTGTCATCCGGGTCTACGGCATCGGTGAACGCCTGACCGAATTGCGGAATGAACTGGCCGCGTTCGTCGAAGGCGGTCATGCGCAGGCTGCCTTCGACCACCCCGGTCTCGGCCCATTCGTCGGGCCGGCGGATGTCGATGATCGTGACATCGTCGCGTTCGAGCATCCCGGCCAGCTCGTTATTGTTCAGGCCGCCGAAGGGCGCCCGCTCCACTTCCAGGATCTCCACTTCGAAGCGCAGAGTGGCGTTCGGCGGGATCACGTCACCGGCGCCGCGTGACCCGTAGCCCAGTTCCGGCGGGATGATGATCTCGCGCTTCCCGCCCTCGCGCATGCCTTCCAGGCCTTTCTCCCAGCCCGGAATGACCTCGCCGGCGCCCAGGGTCAGGGTAAACGGCTGGCCGCGGTCGCGACTGGAGTCGAAGGGTTCGCCCTGGTCCTCGCCATCCTCGTACACCCAGCCGGTGTAATGTACGGTCACGGTGTCATGACGCACGACCTCGGGGCCTTCGCCTTTTTCGAGGTCGCGGATCTGGACGTTTTCCGCCAGCGCGGTGGCGGGCAGGATCAGAGTGATGAAGATTGCAAACAACCAGGCCTTCATGAGCCCTCCGGAACCAGTTGGCAGGAGGAATAACCTACCAGACCGGGCCCGGTGAGTGCGCGCATGAATCCGTGTCTCTTCAACCCTGACGCCGCTGCTCCCAGAATTGTCGGGAGAGATTCTGCAGACCGGCCGCCAGTTCGCTGACGGAACGGGCGGCACCATGGCTGTCCCCGGCGCGCGTAGCCGTCGTGTCGGCCGCACTGCGAATGGTTTCCACGCCGCGGTTAATCTCGCCTCCGGCGGTCCCTTGTTCTTCCACGGCGGCGGCGATCTGATTGCTCATGTCGCGTATGCGCGCGATCCCTTCGGTGATATGAGTCAGGGATTCGGCGGCTCGGCGGGCCTGGTCGACACTCGCACGGGCCTGTTCATGGCTCTGGTTCATGACTTCCGAGGCGGCCCGGGCCCGGTCCTGAAGCCTTTCGATCATCGCCTGGATTTCGGAGGTGGAGTTCTGGGTCCGGCTGGCGAGGGTGCGGACCTCGTCGGCGACCACGGCGAACCCGCGACCCTGTTCGCCGGCGCGGGCGGCCTCGATGGCCGCATTCAGGGCGAGCAGGTTGGTCTGCTCCGCGATACCCCGGATGACGTCCAGAACGCTGCTGATTTTCTCGCTTTCTTCCCCCAGTTCGCTCATGACCGCGGCTCCGCGCGCAACTTCTTCACCCAGGGTTTCGATCGAGCGGGTACTTTCCTGGACGATTTCCTGGCCTTCGCGGGCCTCGGAATCGGTCTGATCGGCGGCGTCCGCGGTGCTCTGTGCGCTGCGGGCAACGTCCTGCACACTGTTGACCATCTGGTTGGTCGCACTGGCGACCTCCTCGGTCTCCTGCTGCTGCCGGTCGCAGGCGGAGCGGCTTTCATTGACCGCGGCCGTCAGGCCTTCGGCGGTCTCGCCGAGCTGTTCCGCCGCGTCGCCCATGCGGCCGACCACCGCGCCGGCTTCGGCTTCCAGCATCCGCATGGCGAATTCCAGTTCCCCGGCTTCGTCCATGCGGCCGGTATAGATGTACTGGCTGATCGGGTTGCCGGTGAGTCGGCGCGCCCGGGCGACCGCGTTGCATAACGGAGAAAGACCGTTCCACGCCAGTCCGCCACCTACCACCAGTCCCGAAGCGGCGATCACTGCGGCACTGGGGGCTGTCAGGCCGGTAAAGGCGGCGGCCACGCCCAGCCCGGCCGCCAGCCCGCCGGCGATGGAAGCAAGGGCCCGGGTCTTGATGCCCATCCGGGGCAGGCGCAGGGCCAGTGGCGTGCGCTCCTGCATCAGATCGGCATAGACGCGTTCGGCCGCTTCTACGTGTTCGCGCCGGGGTTTGGTGCGTACGGACTGGTATTCAACCACTTGACCATCCCGCATGACCGGAGTGACATAGGCGCTGACCCAGTAGTGGTCCCCGTTCTTGCAGCGGTTCTTGACCATGCCCATCCACGAGCGTCCGCTCTTGATGGTGTTCCAGAGATCGGCGAAGGCGGCCGGCGGCATGTCCGGGTGGCGGATGACGTTGTGGTTCTTGCCAATCAGCTCTTCGTGCTCGAAACCGCTGATCCGGAGGAAATCCGGGTTCACGTAGGTGATGGCGCCCTTGAGGTTGGTAGTGGAAAGAATATTGGCGCTCTCGGGGTAGTCCACCTCACGTTGGGTGACCGGAAGATTCTTCTTCATGTTCCCCCCCTCGGGAAAGGCCGTGTTGCCGGGTCTCTTGCAGGCTTACGGCGGCTGCGGGCGGAACTGAAGCTAAATCCCTTTTGTTAGCGCTGTCAATTGATTTTTCGGGGTCAGCGAAGAAGGCGGCGACGGATGCGGTAGCTGGCCAGGCTGATGGCCACGGCGCCGTAGCCGGTGATGACGGCAAGATGGGGCAGCCACTGCACTGGCCAGCTGCCGGTCATCAAGGGTCGGACCAGCTCGATTACGTGGGCCAGTGGCAGCATCCAGGCCAGGGTCTGCACCCAGTCGGGCAATTGTTCCAGCGGGAAGAATACTCCGGAGAGCAGCAGCATGGGCGTGACCGCCAGGGTGAAATAGTAGAGGAAGAAATCGTAGCTGCGCGCCAGCGAGGTGACGACCAGCGCCAGCGCGCCGAAGGTAAAGGCGGCGAGGAAGATCACCGGCAGTGCGAGCAGGGCGCGCGCGTCGGTCACCAGGCCCAGCAGGCTGGCGACGATCAGCACGGTGATGGCGCTGACCAGGCCCTTGGTGGCCGCCCAGATCGCCTCGCCGAAGACGATGTCGTCCAGGGTCAGCGGGGTCGCCAGCATGCCGAGCCAGGTGTTCTGTTCTGCCATGCGCGTATAGGCCGAGTACATGCCCTCGAAGCTGGCGGTCATCATCGCGCTGGAGGCGACGATGCCGGAGGCGATGAACACCATGTAGCGCATGCCGTCGACCTCGCCCACCATGGCGCCAAAGCCGACCCCGAACGCGAGCAGGTAGAGGATCGGTTCGCCGAAATTGCCGACCACCGCCGGCAGCATCAGTTTGCGCCACACCCGCAGATTGCGGCGCCACACCTTGAACAGGCGCGGGCCGGGGCGGGGCAGCAGGGGGTGGGTGCGCTGGCGCATGGGCATTCAGTCCCGCAGGTCGTGGCCGGTGAGCTTGAGGAAGACGTCTTCGAGGTTGGCCTCGCGCAGGCCCATGCGTTCCCCGCGCGCCTCCAGCCGGCCGCGCAGGCCTTCCGGGTCGGGGGTGTAGATCAGCCAGGTGTCGGCGACCTGGTGGGCGCGGTCGCGCGGCCCCAGTTCGTTTTCGATGGAGGCGGCGGCGCCGTGGCCGGCGACCGTGGCCACCCACGGCTCGACGTGCTCTTGGATCAGCCCGGCGGGCGTGTCACAGGCGATGATGCGGCCATGGTCGATGATCGCGATGCGGTCGCACAGCTCCTCGGCCTCCTCCGTGTAGTGCGTGGTCAGCACCAGGGTGACGCCCGAGGCACGCAGCTCGCGCAGCTGTCGCCAGAGGTGGTGACGGGCCTGGGGATCCAGTCCGGTCGTGGGTTCGTCGAGGATCACCGCGGCCGGGTCGTTGATCAGCGCGCGGGCGAGGGTCAGGCGGCGCTTCATGCCCCCGGACAGTGACTGGATCGGCGCGTCGCGCTTGTCGCTCAGGTTCACCCGTTCCAGCAGCCGGTCGATGTGCGTGTGCAGCGAGGGGCCGGACAGGCCGAAATACGAGGCATAGGTGCTCATGTTCTCGCTGACGGTGAAATCGGGATCCAGGGTGTCGAACTGCGGCACCACGCCCAGTCGGTGGCGGACCGCCCGCTCGCCCTCGGGCATGCTCCGGCCGAGGACCTCGATGTGACCGGCATCAATGGGCGTGAGGCCCAGCAGCATGCGCAGGGTGGTGGTCTTGCCCGCCCCGTTGGGGCCCAGCAGGCCGAAGAACTCGCCCTCCGGGATGTCCAGGTTGACGCCGTCCACCACCGGCGTGCCGTCGTACCACTTGCGCAGGTCCTGGATGCGGATGGCGGTCAAGGGGTGTCCTTTTCGCAAAACGAGTAGTCGGGATCCCGCACAGTGTAAGGTGTTCCCGCCGGGTGCCGCGAAGGGGGCAGGACAGCACGGGGATTTCCGGTGCCCATGGTCGTCGCCGGGGCAATGCGCTACCCTTCGCCGCGTTCGCGCGCAAGCGCGCTCCTGTAAAGGCAGCAGCTCTGCGGCAGACTGTTCCGGCCAACGCGAGGTGATTCATGCAGTTGTTCTGGCAGCCCCGGACGGATCTGGGCAAGGCGATCGGGCCGGGCATCCTGATGGCCGGCGCCGCGATCGGCGGTTCCCATCTGGTGTCCTCGACCCAGGCCGGGGCGCTCTACGGCTGGTCCCTGCTGGGACTGTTGCTGCTGGCCAACCTGTTCAAGTACCCGTTCTTCCTGTACGCGGTGAAGTACCGCGCGGCCACCGGCGACACGATCCTGCATGGCTACCGGCGCATGGGGAAGGGCTTTCTCGCGGCCTTCTTTGGCCTGAATCTGGTCAATGCCTTCCTCAATACCGCGGGGGTCGCGTTCATCTCCGCCAGTCTGTTCCTGGCGTTCCCGTTCGTGGACGCCGCCGATTACGTGACCGGGATCGCCATCGGCATCCTGTTGCTGTGTGCCGCGATCATCATCGCCGGGCATTATCAGCTGCTGGACAAGATCGCCAAGGTGGTGGTGTTCCTGCTGGCGGTGTCCACCCTGACCGCGGTGATCGTGGCGATCTGGCAGAGTGCGGAGATCCCCGAGGGGTTCGTCGGACGCGATCCCTGGGACCTTGCCTCCATCGGCTTCATCATCATGTTCATGGGCTGGATGCCGGCGCCCATCGACATCGCGGCGTGGCCGTCGCTGTGGCGGACTTCGCGCGAGATCGAGACCGGCCACCGCGCCACGGTGGGCGAGTCGACCACTGATTTCCACATCGGCTACATCGTGACCGTGGTACTGGCGGTGTTCTTCCTCGCCCTGGGCGCGCTGGTGATGTATCGCGCCGGCGCAGGGATCGAGCTGGCCGACATGACGGCCGGCGAGTTCTCCGCTCGCTTCATCGAGATGTATACCTCGACCATCGGCGACTGGGCGCACTGGCTGATCGTGCTGGCGGCGTTTTCCGCGATGTTCAGTACTACCCTGACCTGCATGGACGGATGGCCGCGCTCGCTGGCGATGAGCACACTGCTGCTGTTCGACCGCCCGGAGGCGGGGCTGCGGCGCGCGCTGGTCGCATGGCTGCTGTTCACGGTGGTGGCCTGCATCGTGATCATTCAGTTCCTGCTGACCGATCTGCTGGCGATGCTGCAGTTCGCGATGGTGGTGTCGTTCCTGACCTCGCCGGTGTTCGCCTGGCTCAACTATCGCGCCATCCAGCGTCCGGAGGTGCCGGAAAAGGATCGCCCGGGTCCGGTCATGCATGTACTGTCCTGGGCGGGGATGACGTTCTTCATCGTGTTCACGCTGCTGTTCGTGGTGTGGTTCTTCGGGCTGCAGGATGCGGCCGAGGAAGAACGCGAGCGGATCCAGGAGGAGGAGGAGCAGGCTCTGGTCGTCCCGTTCGAGCCGACGGCCCGGGTGTGATTGCCGGGAGATTCCCGGCGCATATCGCGTTCGCGTGCGGGCACGCTCGGTGTGACACGAGTTATCTCAGCTCGAGGCGCGCGCTCGGGTGAGCCGGCGCACGATCAGTGTCAGCAGGATGGCCACGCCGATCGCCCCGATCGCGAACGCCGGGCTGGAGAGCAGGTCCGGGCGCAGCAGCAGTAGCAGGCCCAGCGCCAGCATCATCATCCCGGACAGCAGTTTGAGCAGGCGCCCCTCGTGTTCCTGCAGCTTGCGGTTGCCCAGGGTGAAGGCGAACAGCGCGACGATCGCCAGCATCGGCAGCACGTAGATCAGGTTGTACGCGAGCAGATAGCCGTAATAGCCCACGGCCCCGGGGTCGTGGGTGGTCAGGATCCGGGTGTAGATCATCGGGAAGCCCAGGGTGCACAGGATCTCGTAGAGGTTGACCACCACCGCCAGGACCACGGTGGCGCCCAGCACCCAGGGCAGGCTGTCGGCCTGGGTCAGCTCGCGCATGCGGCGGAACAGGCCCGGCCGGGCCGAATCCGGGATGCTCAGCGATACCCCGCGCTTGAACAGGAAGTAGTCCTTGATATTGATCAGCGCCATTGCCAGCGCCACGGCCCCGGCGATGCGCGTGATCAGAGGCATCTCGCCGAGTACCAGGAAGGCGTTCAGCCAGGCGGTCATGAAGGTGAAGTAGATGACCCCCGAGATGGTCACGAAGACCCCTCCGATCAGCAGGATGCGGCCCCGGCTGCGGCTGTGCACCACCACGCTCAGCAGGAACAAGAGGACGAAGAAGGCGCAGGGGTTGAACGCGTCGAAGCCCGCGAGAAGCAGCGTCAGCGCCGGCAGGGACAGCCGGTCGGGGTGCAGCTCGCCGAACAGGGGCAGGCGCAGCGGCTCGGCCTCGGTCCACAGCGCGCGTTCCAGCTCGGGCGGTTCGCCGGCCTGAACCCGCCGGTGACAGGTCTCCAGCAATTCGCGCAGCCGGGCCTCATGACGTCCGCGCGTGTCGAACCCCTCCAGCATCGCCCCGCAGAACAGGAAACCGGGCACCGCCCGGGCCTGTTCGCCACGTTCGGTGGCCATCTGGCGGTAGAGCGAGCCCAGTTGCGGGTGTGCGGTGAGGTCGTAGCTGCGCACGGCCAGCCAGGGGTAGTCCTGCGCCAGCTGATGGACCACCGGCAGCGCGTCCAGACAGCGCGGACACTCGCGGGTCCAGAAGAAATGCAGGGTGATGGTGGGGGCGGCCTCGTCGGCGTCGTCGGATTGCCCACCCGGAGTCTGGGCCTGGGCGGTGCCCCCGGCGAGCGAGAGCAGCAGGAAGCCCATCAGTATCCAGGCCAGTCCCGCGAACATCCGTGCCGGATGTCCGTGGTCCTTCGCGGGTGGATCGTGCCTTCCCGGCATGGGGCTCCCCGTGCTGTTCCCTGTCGCCGAGTATAACCGGCTTTCAGTGTGCCTCGTCGCGCCAGCTGGCGAGCGCGTGCAGGGCCAGGGTCACGAGAACGGCCGTCCCCGCAACGAGCGTCATCAGCGGCGGCGCTTCGGCCAGGAACAGCCAGACCCACAGGGTACCGAACACCGCTTCCAGGACCAGGAACAGGGCGACCTCGCCGGCCGGGAGGTGACGGGTGGCCAGGGCGATCATCACCAGTGCCAGTGGCAGCTGGACCGCGCCCATCAGCAGCAGCGTGGCCAGGCTGGTGGCCGACACAGCCAGCGGCGCGGCAAAGAAGAGCGCAATCACCGCGCCCAGCAGGCCGCCGGTGGCGATCACCGCGAGCCGGTCGATTTGCGGCGAACGGCGCAGCAGGGTCAGCTTGAGGCCGACCACCATCGCCGCGCCCAGCGCGAACAGGTCCCCCAGCCAGCCGCCGGTTTCCAGCGAGCCGGCGAACACGCCGACGATGCCGACCAGGCTGAGCAGGATCGCGACCCAGGTCCGCAGCGGGATCCATTCGCGCAGGATCAGGCCCGAAAACAGGGCCGCGAACAGCGGCGAGGCGGCGAGGATGACCACGGCGTTCGCGACGGTAGTATGCAAAACCGCGAGGACGAACAGATAGTTGGTGGCAGCGAATCCGGTCGCGGTCCACCACGCGTCCATGCCGCCGCGCCGCATGCAGGCCCAGGTCCAGCGCCCGTTCATCAGCCGCAGCACGACGGTGAGGGTGATCGCCATGAACAGGCCGCGCCAGAACAGGATGTCCGGCGCGCTGGCATCGGCGAGGCGCACCAGCAGGCCGTCGAAGCTGATCGCCATGACTCCGATGAACGCGAACATGGCACCGGTGGCATGCGGACTGAGGTTGCGAATCAATGCAGGCTCCTTTTCTGCTACTTTGGCCGGATTTCCAGTCCGAGGAGTTTTCCATGTCGTCAGCGACGATCCCCGCCGCGTTGCAGCCGGTCGGCTGCGTGGGCCTGGGCATCATGGGTGCCCCCATGACCCGCAATCTGATCGCGGCCGGGGCCGAGGTGCATGTCTGGGCCCGGCGTCCGGAACAGGCGCGGGCCCTCGAACCGGACGGTGCCCGGGTGCACGGGGATCTGGCCGGGCTGCTCGCGCAGGTCCGCGTCCTGGTGCTCAACGTTTCGGACACGCCCGACGTTGCGGCCCTGATGGAGGGGCCCGGCGGGGTGCTCGAACACGGTCGTCCGGGCCTGATCATCATCGACCACAGCACCATCGAGCCGGTACGTTGCCGCGAGCTCGCACGCGCCGCGGCGGAGCGTGACATGGTGTTCATCGACGCCCCGGTTTCGGGGGGCGAGCCCGGTGCCCGCGCCGGTACCCTGAGCCTGATGATCGGCGGGCCCGCGGCCGCGGTCGAGCAGATCCGCCCCCTGCTGGAGGCCGTGGGCTCCACGCTCACCCATGTCGGTGACAGCGGTGCCGGGCAGATCGCCAAGGCCTGCAATCAGCTGGTAGTCGGCGAGACCCTGGCGGCGATCGGCGAGGCCTTTGCGCTGGCCGAGGGGCAGGGCGTGGATCCCGCACGCATTCGCGAGGCGCTGCTGGGCGGTTTTGCCGGATCGCGGATCCTCGAGGTGCACGGCCAGCGGCTGCTGGACGGCGACTTCGAGCCCGGCTTCCAGCTGGGACTCTACCAGAAGGACGCCGGGATCGTGGCCGAGCTGGCCCGGCGCACGGGTCTGGAACTGGACGGAGTCCGGCGGATCGGCGCTGCCGTGGATGCCGCCTGCGCGGACGGGCGCGGTGACGCCGACGTGTCCCTGCTGGCACGCTACTGTGCCGGATCGTCGGGACGGCGTCCCGAATAACCCGGCTACAGTGCCAGGGGGGTGTTGCGATAGCCGTTGGCGGAGGGCTGCACGCGATCGCCGGGTTCGGGAAAGCGCTGCATCAGCTTGTCGTAGTAACTGCGGATATTGCGGGTGTAGCTCACCGGCTCCCAGCCGCGGGCGTAGCCGTGCCGGGTCTGTTCGTACCAGCGGGATTCGGCCAGTCGCGGCAGCCATTCCTTCACGTCGACCCAGCGGTCCGGGTCGTCGCCGTTGTTGGCGGCCAGCGCACGTGCGTCGTTCACATGCCCCAGGCCCACGTTGTAGGCGGCCAGGGTCATCCAGGTACGGTCCGGTTCGGGGATGCTTTCGGGGAGGCGTTCGCGCATCTGCAGCAGGTAGCGCGTGCCCCCGTCCACCGAGGCCTGTGGATCGGTGCGGTCGGGGATCCCCAGATCCTGCGCGGTGGCCCGGGTCAGCATCATCAGGCCCCGCACCCCCGTGGGCGAGACCGCGTCGGGGTTCCAGTGCGATTCCTGATAGGCCACGGCGGCAATGAAGCGCCAGTCGAGGTTGTATTCCTCGCCGGCGGCCTCGAACAGAGCGCGAAAGCGTTCCAGACGGTCATGGACGCGTCGCTCGAAGGTCAGGGTGTCCACCAGGTCGTGGGTCTCCAGGTGGCCGAGGTAACGGTCCAGTAGCCGTTCCAGTTCACCGGTGTCCCGCAGGGAATGCAGGAAGCGTCCGGCTTCACGCTCCAGGCTGGTGTCGCCACGGTCGGGAAACAACCAGACCAGCGGGGTGGTGCCGGCCAGTTCGTACCCGGCGCGCAGTTCGGGATGCAGCCGCTGCAGGCGCCGGTATTCCAGCGATGTCATCAGGGCAAAATCGATCTCGCCGCGCTCCAGGGCGTCGCGCATCAGCTGCGGTCCGGGCAGGGGCAGGATCTCGTGCGCGTCCGTGGTGGCGACATCATCCTGGCCATCCTCCCGGTGCGGGCGATGCAGCATGGGCGGCAGCGATGCCCCCGCGGGGACGCCGATCCGGCTGCCTGCGGGGATGTCCATGGGCGACAGCAGGGGGCCGCCGTTCGCGGAACCCCGCCAGTAGGCCAGGATACGCTGAACCTCGAGAATCTCGGGGCCCCGTCGTAGTCCGGAATCGTCGCCCGGCGGTACCAGAAGACCGGCTCCAAGATCGACGCGACCGGCCCGCAGCAGGGCGTGGACATCCGCGGGGCGTTCCACGCGCCGGACCTCCAGGGAAACGCCCAGACGTTCGGCGAGGCGGTCGAGGAGCTCCAGTTCCAGTTGTTCGCGCCCGCCGTAGTCCGCCAGGTCGGAGCGGCCCAGGGCATGTTCCACGAAGGCCACCCGCAGTTCCTCGCGGAACTGGATCTGCTCGGTGACCGGCGCGGGCTGCAGCCATACCCGCAGCGCGATGGCGACCAGCACCACGACGAACACGCCCAGTTCGATCTGGTGGCGCGTGGAGAGGGCGGGGCGGAGGCGGCGGGTCGGGCGCATGGGCCGAAGGGTAGCGCATCGTGCCGCTCGGGATCCGTGATCCGGATCAGCGGCCGGTTCGGGTCAGCGCCAGTGCAGCACCAGGCCCTGTTCGCGCAGGAGCTGCAGGGCGGGGTCCACGCAGTCGTCGATGAACGCGGCGCGCTGCGGGTTGTTGCGGGCGACACGGCAGTAGTCGGGGCCCTCGGGCAGTCCCGCAAGGTGGTAGATGTCCGGCGTGGGGTAATAGAAGGCGTGCACGAACTGGCGGAACACCCGGCGCATCAGGGGGCGGTACAGCATCTTCTGCCAGTTCGGCAGGGTTTCCATGTGCTGTTCCAGCGTATCCCGGGCGTGGGCCATGTGCCGCGCCTCGTCGATCATGTGCGTGGTGACCACGTCGTGCACCGTGGGGCTGATGGCCTCGCGGTGGCGGCGGATCAGCCGGTTCATGCGGTCGGGGACCTCCTCTCCGATCATCACCGCAATCCAGAAAACCGCCGATTCGAACGGGGCGAAGCGTCCGACCAGCGTGGCCATGCGCGGCTTGGGGAATCGCCGGATCGGCAGTTCCAGGCCGCTGCGCCGCATGAACTCGATGAACATCAGGCTGTGACCGGCTTCTTCGCGCAGTTCGTGCAGACGGTAATTGAGCCGGTCGAGGCGGTCGGCGGAGTGCATCGAGATGCGTGCGATGCGCTCCATGAACAGCCCCTCCAGCCACAGGGCCCCGCTGATGAAGTAGATGAATTCGTATTGCGACAGGCGCCGTTTGAGCGCATCGGACAGGCGGTCGTATTCCGGCGTGCCGTACAGCGAGATGGCCGGCTCCGGGATCCAGAAATCGTCCAGGGACAGCGCCTCCCACTCCACTCGCAGGAGCGGATCCTCGTAGGGCGCGCTGTTGCGGCTCAGATGGTCGAGCAGCTCCTGCGACGAATTCATCAGGGGATCACCGGGCAATGGCTGCAGTCAGTCGCGCGAATCATACCCGCAAACCGCTCCGGGACCAATGTCCCGGATTCAGGTGCGCGGGGGAACGCTCACGCCCGCCGCGCGCAGCAGGGCGGCCAGGCGGATCAGGGGCAGGCCGACCAGTGCGGTGGGGTCCTCGGTGTCCATGCGTTCGAACAGGCTGATGCCAAGACCCTCCGAACGGAAACTGCCGGCGCAGTCCAGCGGCTGGTCCTGGCGTACGTACGCGGCGATCTCGGCGGCGTCCAGATCGCGGAAGGTCACCCGGCAGGGGATCTCTTCCACTTGTGCCTCGCCGGTTGCGGTGTCCAGCAGACAAAGCCCGGTGTGGAAGGTGACCGTGCCCCCCGAAAGCATTGCCAGTTGCTCGCGGGCGCTTGTTTCGTCTCCGGGTTTGCCGAGGATGCGCCCGGCATGGGCGGCGTTCTGGTCGGAACCGATGATCAGGGCGCCGCCGTGGCGCCCGCTGACCGCGCGAGCCTTGGCTTCGGCCAGGCGGCGGACCAGATCCGCCGGTGCTTCGCCGGGGTACGGCCGTTCGTCAACGGTGGGGGCATCGGTGCCGAACGGCAGCGCCAGACGCTGCAGCAGCTGTGCGCGATAGGGCGAGGTCGAGGCGAGGATGACGCTGCGTTCCGGTGATGGCATGGCTCAGTCTCCCGTGGCGTCGGCGGTTTCGACCGTCACCAGCACGCACCCGGCGGTCACCGCCGCGCCGCGCTCCACATGGACTGCGGTCACGGTGCCTGCGGCGGGGGCGACCAGTTCGGATTCCATCTTCATGGCCTCGACCACCACCACCGCCTGCCCGGCCTCCACCGGGTCGCCCGGGGTCACCAGGATGTCCACCACGGTACCGGGCAGGGTAGTGGTGACATCCCCGGGACCGGCCGCCGGCCCTGCGGCGCCGCCGGCGGATGGCGCCGCGGGGTCCGGTGCGGACGTGCCCGAGGGGCGGGTGTCCAGGGTATCCAGGGTGTGCACGCCGACCTCTTCGGGCAGGCCGTCCACGCTGAGGAACAGGGTCCGGTGGCCGTCGTCGCGGGGTCCGCTGCCGCGGATCTCGATCTCGTGGTCTTCGCCGTCGAGCTGCAGGACGAAACGCCGCGGCGCGGGGCAGCCGGGGCGGTCATCGCCGGGCAGGTCCAGGGGTTCCGGGGCGAGGGTCCCCGCACGCCGGTCCTCGAGGAAGCGTCGGCCGATCTCGGGGAACAGCGCGCAGGTCAGGACGTCCTCCGGTGATTCGGCAAGGTCCCCGGCCTCGGCGGTCAGCCGTTCCATCTCCGGTTCCAGGCGGTCGGCCGGGCGTTCTTCCAGCACCGGCTCGTCGCCGATCGCCCTGCGGCGCACTTCGGCATTCACCGGTCCCGGGGCCCGGCCATAGTGCCCGCCGAGATAGCGCTTCACTTCGTTGCTGACATGGGCGTAGCGCTCTCCACCGAGTACGTTCATCACCGCCTGGGTGCCCACGATCTGCGAGGTCGGGGTGACCAGCGGCGGGTATCCGAGATCCTCGCGGACCCGCGGCACTTCCTCCAGCACCGCGTCGAAATGGTCCAGGGCACCCTGTTCGCGCAGCTGGCTGGCGAGATTCGAGACCATGCCGCCGGGCACCTGGTTGACCTGAACCCGGGTGTCCACCCCGGTGAAGCGGCTCTCGAAGCGGTGGTACTTCGGCCGTACCTCGTGGAAATGGCGGGCGACGGTCTGCAGGGCTTCCAGGTCAAGGCCGGTGTCGTGTTCGGTGCCGGCCAGCGCGGCCACCATGCTTTCCGTGGGCGGATGGCTGGTGCCGCCCGCAAACGGTGTCAGTGCGGTTTCGATGTGCCGGCAGCCGGCACGGATCGCCTCCCAGTGGCACAGCTCGGACAGGCCCGAGGTCGCGTGGGCATGCAGATGCACGGGTACGTCCAGGGCGTCGACCAGTTCGGTGACCAGTTCGCGCGTGGCCGAAGGTGTCAGCAGGCCGGCCATGTCCTTGATCGCGATGCTCTGCGCCCCCATGGCCGTGAGTTCGCGCGCCAGCGCCACGAACTGGGCGCTGTCATGCACCGGCCCGGTGGTGTAGCAGAGCGTACCCTGGGCGTGCGCCCCGGTCTCGCGGGTCGCCTCGATCGCCACCCTCAGGTTTCGCGCATCGTTCATCGCGTCGAAGATGCGGATGATGTCGATCCCGCCGGCCACCGCGCGCTCCACGAAGGCGCGCACCACGTCGTCGGCGTAATGGCGATAGCCCAGCAGGTTCTGGCCACGCAGAAGCATTTGTAGCGGGGTGCGGGGCAGGGCCGCCTTCAGGCGATGCAGACGCTCCCACGGATCCTCGCCCAGGTAGCGCAGGCAGGCATCGAAGGTGGCACCGCCCCAGACCTCGAGGGAATGAAAGCCGATGGCATCCAGCTGCGCACAGGCCGGCAGCATGTCCTCGGTCCTCAGGCGGGTCGCGATCAGGCACTGGTGCCCGTCGCGCAGGGTCACGTCGGTCAGGCGAACGCGGTCCATGGGCGGTCCATTGGCAGAAGGGAAAGGGATGGTCGGCTCATCATGCCCATGTCTGCAGGCCGTGATGGGCGGCGATCGCGGCCGCCACCAGCGCCGCCCGGCGGCGCGGATCGGGCAGCGACCGGACCTGTGCCAGCCCGGGTCGGGCTTCGATGAATCCGGTGTCGAAGTGGCCGCGGCGGAAACCCGGATCGTCCAGAATGGCCAGGTGGTAGGGCACGGTGCTGTGTACGCCGCGCAGTTCGAGGTCGTTCAGCGCACGCTGGCAACGGGCCAGCAGAGCGGGCCAGGTATCGGCATGAACGATCAGCTTGGCGCACATCGAGTCGAAATTCGGCGGGATCACGTAACCGTCGTACAGCGCGCTGTCGGTGCGCACTCCCGGGCCTCCGGGCGGCACGAAACGCGTGATCCGGCCCGTGTCGGGGCGGAAGTCGTTCGCCGGGTCTTCGGCATTGATGCGGAATTCGATCGCCATCCCGCGCGGATGGATATCGGCCTGGGTGAATCCCGGCGGTTCACCGGCCGCCACGCGCAGCTGCGCCTGAACCAGATCGATGCCGGTGATCATTTCGGTGACCGGATGTTCCACCTGAAGACGCGTATTCATCTCCATGAAATGAAAGGACCCTTCATGGTCCAGGAGGAACTCGACCGTCCCCGCGTTGCGGTAGCCCGCCGCCTCGGCGGCGCGCACCGCCAGGGCGCCGAGGTGTTCCCGCTGGTCGCTCGTCAGGGCCGGCGACGGGGCGATCTCCAGGAGTTTCTGGTGACGCCGCTGGATGGAACAGTCGCGCTCGTACAGGTGGACGGCGCGGCCGGCGGCATCGGCGAGGATCTGGACTTCGATGTGGCGTGGATTGAGCACCGCCTTCTCGAGGAAGATCTCGGTGCGGCCGAAGGCCCGCGTGGCCTCCGAGCGTACGCGTTCGAACTGCCGCTCCACCGCGGCGGCGTCCTCGCACAGGCGAATCCCGCGTCCGCCGCCCCCGCTGGTCGCCTTGAGCATCACCGGGTAGCCGATGCGGTCGGCCACCGCGCGGGCTTCCTCGGCATCGGCGAGGTTGCCGTCGGATCCGGGCGTGACCGGGACACCGGCCGCCTGCATGGTTGCCCGCGCGGCGACCTTGTCGCCCATGCGCCGGATGACCTCGGCCGGCGGACCCACCCAGATCAGGCCGGCCTGCGTGACGGCCTCGGCAAAATCGGCGTTTTCCGACAGAAAGCCGTAGCCCGGATGCACGGCGTCGCAACCCCGCGCCCGGGCGGCTTCCACCAGTCGGGCGATATCGAGGTAACCGGACTCGGTGTCGGGGCCGAGGTCGACCGCTTCCGCCGCGCGATGGACATGCAGGGCGTGGCGGTCGGCGTCCGTATGCACGGCCACCGGCGTGACGCCCAGCTCGCGGCAGGCGCGGATGATCCGGACGGCGATCTCGCCGCGGTTGGCGATCAGGAGTTTGCGGATCAACATCGCTCTCCGGGCGACCCTGGAAACCGCAGTATCGACACGCCCGGGGGGTGCTCGCAAGTTTCTGTTTCGGTTTGACGCCCTGTTCGCGCGCGCGCATAATCCGCGCCCTTGTACACGGTCCCGTTTGTATGAGCCGCGTCCCCGCCTCACTTGATCCGCAGCAGCCCCGCGTCCAGCAACGCGAGTTCGTCATGGACGCGCTCGTGGCCGGCGATCTGCCGCGTCTGCGTGCCGAGTCGCTGGAGGGCCATCCGCTGCATGTAGCGGCGCGTTTCGAGATCCGGCGGGGGGCGCTGGGCGAGTTGCGGCTCTCCGGGACCATCGAGGGCGAGCTGTGGCACGAGTGTCAGCGCTGTCTGCAGCCGATGGCCTGGCGTTTTCGCCTGACGCCGGACGCGGTGCTGGTGCCGCTGGAGGGATCCATCGAGGGCCTCGACGCCGGTGACGACTTCATCGAGCTGGATGCCGAGGGCCTGTTGCGCCCGCGCGACTGGGTGGAGGAAGAGGTCCTGCTGGCCTGGCCGCTGGTGCCGCGCCACGAGGACTGCAACACCGGTCGGACGGACGAATTCGCCGAGGGCGAGGGACGCGAGAATCCGTTTGCGGTGCTGGCCGGGCTGAAGGACGACCTCGCCGGCCGCGGGGACGACTCCTGACCCGACCGCAGGTACCGGGGCGGGCATTCGCCGCGGTGAAACGCTATACTGCCGCCCGTTTTACGGGCTATCCGTACCAACTGGCTTCAATCTGGAGATTCATCATGGCCGTTCAGCAACGCCGCAAGACCCGTTCCAAGCGCGACATGCGCCGTTCCCACGACGGGCTCAAGGGCGCGACCCTGTCCACCGATCCGACCACGGGCGAGATCCATCGCCGGCATCACGTGACGCCGGATGGTTTCTACCGCGGCCGTCAGGTCGTGCAGCAGCCGGTCGAAGTCGACGACGACGAAGACTGAATTGCAGGACATGCGGGGGCCACGGGGTAACGGGCCTCGTGGCCCCGTTGTTTCCGGGGAGCCCCGGTTCCGGCAGCCACAACGGTACTCGGCATGAGCAGCAGCTACACCATCGCCCTGGATGTGATGGGCGGCGATCACGGCGTGTCCGTGGTGCTTCCGGCAGCGCGGCGGGCCCTCAAGGGGCAGGGTGATTTCCGGCTTCAGCTGGTCGGTGACCGGGAGGTCATCGAGCCGGAACTGGAGGACTGGAACGCGTCCGAGCGCGATCGGGTGGAGATCGTCCATGCGTCCCAGGTGGTCGGCATGGAGGAACTGCCGGCCGTCGCCCTGCGGACCAAGCGCGACTCCTCCATGCGGGTCGCCATCGACCAGGTGCGCAAGGGCGAGGCCCAGGCCTGCGTGAGCGCCGGTAACACCGGCGGGCTGATGGCCACCGCGCGTTACGTGCTCAAGACCCTGCCCGGGATCGACCGGCCGGCGATCGCCACCGCCCTGCCGTCGATGAACGCCCATACCCACATGCTGGATCTGGGCGCCAACGTCGATGTCGAGGCCGAGCACCTGTATCAGTTCGCGGTGATGGGGTCGGTGCTGGCGAAGGCCGTGGACGGCCTGGACAGCCCGCGGGTCGGTCTGCTGAACATCGGCTCGGAGGCGATCAAGGGCAACGACCGCGTGCGCGAAGCCGGGCGCATGCTCGAGGAATCCTCACTGAACTACGTCGGTTTTGTCGAGGGCAATGATGTCTACTGCGGTGACGTCGACGTGGTGGTCTGCGACGGCTTCGTCGGCAACGTCGCGCTGAAGACCAGCGAAGGCGTGGCGAAAATGATCACCAGCAACATGAAGGCCGAGTTCCGCAGCTCGCTGTACTCGCGTCTGGCCGGGTTGATGGCCCTGCCGGTGCTGCGCCGACTGCGCCAGCGGTTCGATCACCGGCGCTATAACGGCGCCTCGCTGCTGGGGCTGCAGGGCATCGTCATCAAGAGTCATGGGAGCGCGGATTCGCTGGCCTTCGCCAATGCCATCCGCATCGCGCGGATCGAGGCCGAGGCCAATATCGCGACCCGCATCGACAAGCAGCTGGAGCGGCTGCTGCGGCAGGAGACGCCGGAGTGAACCACGCCCGTATTGCCGGAACCGGGAGCTACCTCCCCGAGCGCATCCTCACCAACGAGGAACTGGAATCCATGGTCGAGACCTCCGACGCCTGGATCCGCGAGCGCACGGGGATCCGCGAGCGGCACATCGCCGCGGAAGAGGAGCTGACCTCGGATCTGGCGCTGCAGGCGTCGCAGCGTGCTCTGGATGCAGCCGGCCTGAAGGCCTCCGACCTGGACCTGATCCTGGTGGCGACCACGACGCCCGACCAGATCTTCCCCAGCACCGCCTGTATCCTGCAGGCCAAGCTGGGCATCGGTGGCTGCCCGGCGTTCGATATCCAGGCGGTGTGCAGCGGCTTCGTGTACGCCCTCGCGACCGCCGACCGTTTCATGCGCAATGGCGGGCCACGGCACGTGCTGGTGGTGGGGGCCGAGACGCTGTCGCGCATCACCGATTACACCGACCGCTCGAACTGCATCCTGTGGGGCGATGGTGCCGGCGCGGTGGTTCTCTCGCGGTCCACGGATCCCGGCATCATCTCCACCCATCTGCATGCCGACGGCCAGCACCGGTCCCTGCTGGAAGTCCCGGGGGGGATTTCGCAGCCGGGTGACAACCCCGATCTGGACTTTATCCGCATGGAAGGCCGGGCGGTGTTCCGCGTGGCGGTCAATACCCTGGACCAGATCGTCGACGAAACCCTGGAGCACAACGGGATCGACAAGTCGGAACTGGACTGGCTGGTCCCGCATCAGGCCAACATCCGCATCATCCAGGCCACCGCGAAGAAGCTGAACATGTCCATGGATGACGTGGTGGTCACCGTGGATCGACACGGAAACACCTCGGCGGCCTCGGTGCCACTGGCGCTGGACACGGCGGTACGCGACGGACGCATCAAGCGCGGGGACCTGATCCTGACCGAGGCCTTCGGCGGCGGCTTCACCTGGGGCTCGGCCCTGATCCGCATGTAGGGGAAACACCGACATGGGACGCGAAATCGAACGCAAGTTCCTGCTGGCAGGGGACGGCTGGCGCGAGCAGGCGCACCGTTCCTGTTACATGCGCCAGGGCTACCTGTGCGGCAACGACCGGGCGTCCATCCGCGTTCGGGTGGAGTCGGGGGCCGCCAACCTCAACATCAAGAGCGCGACCCTGGGTGTGGAGCGCGACGAATACCAGTACCCGGTTCCGGAAGCCGAAGCACACACAATGCTGGATACCCTTGCCGGAGCGCAGGTGGAGAAGACCCGCCACTGGGTCGATCACCACGGCTGGGTGTTCGAGGTGGACGAATTCCACGGCGCGAATGCGGGGCTGATCGTCGCCGAGCTGGAACTCGACGATGCGGACGCCGAATTCCCGCGCCCGGACTGGCTCGGCGACGAGGTCTCGCACGATCCGCGATATTACAACACCGAACTGGCGCGCCACCCCTACAGCGAGTGGGAGCGGGGTGAGTAACCCCGCGGAGGGGGCGCCGTCCCCGGAACCGCCCGGGGGGTTCGCCCCCGACTGCCGGCGCTGTTCCCGCCTGGCACAGTTCCTCGACGAGGTGCGTGCGGAGTACCCCGGCTACCATGCGGCTCCGGTGCCGTCGTTCGGACCGGCGGATGCAAGCCTGCTGATCGTCGGGCTCGCCCCCGGAATGCACGGCGCCAACGCGACGGGGCGGCCGTTCACCGGCGATTATGCCGGCATCCTGCTGTACGCCACCCTGCACGAATACGGATTTGCCAGCGCGCCCGAGAGCGAACGGGCCGATGACGGCCTGATGCTGCTCGACTGCCGCATCACCAATGCGGTGAAATGCCTGCCACCGCAGAACCGTCCGACCACCGCCGAGATCCGCGAATGCAACGGCTACCTGGCGGCGGAGATCGCCGGGGTTCGTCCGCGCGTGATCCTGGCGCTGGGCAAGGTCGCCCACGATGCGGTGCTGCGCACGCGCGGGCTGGCACTTGCCCGGCACCCGTTTGCCCACGCCGCGGAGCACCGGCTGGATGACGACATCGTGCTGGTGGACTCCTATCACTGCTCGCGCTACAACACCCAGACCGGGCGCCTGACCCCGGCGATGTTCCGGACGCTGTTCGCCCGCATCCGTGAACAGGTATCCTGACAGCGCCATGAGCGCGCCAGAGACCGGATTCGACCCCGAACCCTTCCTCGAGAACCTGACCCGTTCGCCCGGCGTGTACCAGATGCTGGACGTGGACGGGAAGGTGCTCTATGTGGGCAAGGCCCGCAACCTCCGCAGCCGCGTCACCAGCTATTTCCGCGGCGGGGATGACCGCGGTCCGCGCATCCGTTCGATGGTGCGGCAGATCGCGGACATCCGCATCGCGGTAACGCACACCGAATCCGAGGCGCTGCTGCTGGAGGCCAATCTCATCAAGCAGCACCGGCCGCGCTACAACGTGCTGCTGCGCGATGACAAGAGCTATCCCTATATCTTTGTTTCCGGCCACGAGTATCCGCGTCTGGGGTTTCATCGCGGGGCGAAGAAAAAGGGCGTGCGCTATTTCGGGCCCTATCCATCGGCCGGGGCGGTGCGCGAAAGTCTCGCACTGCTGCAGAAGCTGTTTCAGGTGCGCCAGTGCGAGGACAGCGTGTTCGCGCATCGCAGTCGGCCGTGCCTGCAGTACCAGATCGGTCGCTGTACCGCCCCCTGCGTGGACTATATTTCACCGGAGGAGTATGCCCGCGACGTCGAGGCCAGCGTGCGTTTCCTGGAGGGTGACAGCGAGGCGGTGATCGGTGATCTGATGGAACGCATGGAGTCCGCCTCGGCCGCACTCGAGTTCGAGAAGGCGGCGCGCCTGCGCGATCAGATCGGCCGGCTGCGCGAGATCTCGCAGCAGCAGTTTGTCGCCGGCGGCGAGGGCAATGCCGACGTGATCGCCCTGGCGCAGTCGGGCGGGAGTTTCGCGGTGGAGGTGTTCTTCGTACGCAATGGCCAGAACCTGGGCAACAGCGAGCTGTTCCCGGACGTGCCGGAGGCGGCGGATCACGACGAGATCATGGCGGCCGTGCTGGCGCAGTACTATGCCGAACGCGAGCCCCCGCCACAGGTGCTGCTGTCGCATGAACCCGAGGGGGCCGAGGCCCTCGAAACCCTGCTTGGCGAACGCCGCGGGGCACGCGTGCGGCTGGCGTGGTCGCTGCGGGGCGAACGCGCCCGCTGGGTCGACATGGCGCAGCGCAATGCCGAGCAGGCCCTGAAGACCCGGCTGGCCAGTCAGGCCGGGCAGACCGCGCGCCTGGATGCGCTCACCGCAGAGCTGGAACTGGAGGCGCCGCCGCGGCGCATGGAATGCTTCGACATCTCGCACACCCGCGGCGAGGGCACCGTGGCATCCTGCGTGGTGTTCGGGCCGGAAGGGCCGATCAAGTCCGATTACCGGCGCTTCAACATTGAAGGGATCGAGCCGGGCGATGACTATGCCGCGATGCACCAGGCGCTGAGCCGTCGCTTCGCGCGCCTGAAAAAGGGCGAGGGCCGGGAACCGGACATCCTGTTCATCGACGGGGGCAAGGGGCAGGTGACCCAGGCGCTGAACGTGCTGGCCGATCTGGGGCTGGATCACATCCGGGTGGTCGGGGTGGCCAAGGGCGAAGAACGCCGGCCCGGCATGGAAACCCTGGTGTTGAGCGGGGTGGAGGCGCCTTCTATACTGCCGCCCCATTCGAGTGCACTGCACCTGATTCAGCAGATCCGTGACGAGGCCCATCGTTTCGCGATCAGCGGTCATCGGGCGCGGCGGGCGAAGGCGCGCAAGGAGTCCACCCTGGAGTCGGTTCGCGGTCTGGGGCCCAAGCGTCGCACTGCGTTGCTCAAGCACTTTGGCGGGCTGCGCGGGGTCTCCCGCGCGGGGGTCGACGAGCTGGCCAAGGTGCCCGGCATCAATCGTCGCCTGGCGCAGGCGATCTACGACCAGTTCCACGAGGCCTGATCCGACATGTTTCCACGACTCCCCACCTGGCTGACCTGGTCGCGTATCGTGATGATCCCGCTGATGATCGGGGCCTTCTATGCGCTGCCGATGCCGGCGGCGGGGATCGTGGCGGCCATCATCTTTGCGCTGGCCGCGGTGACCGACTGGCTGGACGGTTATCTGGCCCGGCGCTGGTCGGTGACCAGCCGCTTCGGCGCCTTTCTCGATCCGGTGGCGGACAAGCTGATCGTCGCTGCCGCGCTGGTGCTTGTGGTGGACCACAACCCCGGTGTGGGGCTGGCGCTGGCCGCGATCGTGATCATCGGTCGCGAGATCGCGATCTCGGCACTGCGGGAATGGATGGCCGAAGTCGGGACCAGCGCGAAGGTGGCGGTTTCCTGGATCGGCAAGTTCAAGACCAGTGCGCAGATGGTGGCCATCTTTCTGCTGCTGTGGGCCGAGCCGGTGGCGGGACTGTCGCTGTTCCTGATCGGGGAATGGCTGCTGTACCTGGCGGCGGTGCTGACGCTGGTGTCCATGGTGCAGTACATGCTGGCCGCGGCCCGGGACGCCTGAACGAATTTTTCGGATCCGGTGTTGACGAAGCCGGCGCTGTCTGTAGAATACGCATCTGTCGACGGGCGGGAATAGCTCAGCTGGTAGAGCACAACCTTGCCAAGGTTGGGGTCGCGAGTTCGAATCTCGTTTCCCGCTCCAAACGATTTCCCGAAGCCCCGGCACCGCCGGGGCTTTCTGTTTCGGCGGCATCCATGACCGTCGAACAAGCCTTGCCCCGGCTGGGTGGCAGAGTGGTGATGCAGCGGACTGCAAATCCGCGTACCTCGGTTCGATTCCGGGCCCAGCCTCCATCTTCGATTGCAGGCCCGCCGGCTTTATGCTGGCGGGCCTTTTCGTTTGTGGGGTGCCTGCCGGGGGGTTCGGCGCTCCCTTCGGGCATTCAAGGTTGGGGCCGAACGGCCGAAAACCCGGATGGAGGCGCCGGTGAATCCGGGCGCCCGCAATCCATGACCTCGGGGTAACTGCATGCTGCGTCGCCTGTACGACCTTCCCATCTGGCTGAGGCTGCTCGGCGTCATCTGGCTGATCCTGGTCTTCGTCTGGTCCGGCATGATCGGATGGGCGGTGCTGGAGCAGCGTGACACCGCCCAGGAGCAGGCCGGGCATTTTGCCGGCAGTCTGCACGAGATGACCTGGGCCGGACTGACGACCCTGATGATTACCGGCACCATGGATTCGCGCCACGAATTCATGGATCAGATCCAGGAAATGGGCGATGTTCGCGACCTGCGCGCGATCCGCGCCGCGTCGGTCACCGAGCAGTGGGGCGAAGGGACGGCCGACAGCGAACCCCGTGATGCGGTCGAGCGCGAGGTCCTGGATACCGGAGAACCCTTTGTCGAGGTGGATCGCGAGCGCGACGAGCTGCGCGTGGTGAAACCGATCCGCAATCATCGCGAATACCTGGGACGCAACTGCATGGCGTGTCACGGGGCCGCGGAAGAAGATGAGGTGATCGGGGCCACGTCCATGCGTCTCGACATGACCGAGGTGCACGAGGGGGCGACGAATTTCGGGATCCAGCTGTTCGGCTTCGCGATCCTGGTCAGCCTGCCGCTGCTGGGTGCGATCTTTCTGTTCATCCGGCGTTTCGTCACGCAGCCCCTGGCCGAGATGACGGAAGGGTTGCGTGACATCGCCGGGGGCGGGGGCGATCTGACCCGGCGGCTGGACGTGCACGGCGATGACGAGGTCGGGCGCGCGGCCCGGGCGTTCAACGACGTGATGGAACAGTTCCGTTCCCTGATCGGCGCGGTGGTCGGTTCCAGCGGGCAGCTGACTTCGGCGGCCGAAGAGGTCTCGAACGTGTCCGACCGCACGCGCGAAGGCGGGGATCGTCAGCGTCGGGAGATCGAGCAGGTGGCCACGTCGATGAACGAGATGAGCGCCACGGCCCAGGACGTGGCCCGCAACTCGCAATCGGCGACCGAGGCGGCGCACCGCTCGCTGGAATCCACGCGCAGTGGCCAGGAGGTCGTGCAGCGGACCGTAACCGGGATCGAGCAGCTGGCCTCCGAGGTGCATCGCGCCGCGGAGGCAATCCAGCGGGTCGAGCAGGATTCGGAGAGCATCGGCAAGGTACTGCAGGTGATCCAGGAGATCGCCGAACAGACCAATCTGCTGGCGCTGAATGCCGCGATCGAGGCCGCGCGTGCCGGAGAGGCGGGACGTGGGTTCGCGGTGGTGGCCGACGAAGTACGGGCCCTCGCGTCGCGTACGCATGAATCCACGGAGGAGATCCGGCGCACGGTCGAGACCCTGCAGGGGGGCACGCGCAATGCCGTGGAGGTGATGCAGGCCGGCGAGGAACGGGCACGCGCGACCGTGGATCAGGCCGGCGAGGCCGGTTCGGCGCTGGAGGACATCCGCGAGGCGGTGCAGTCGATCACCGAGATGATTGACCAGATCGCCAGCGCGGCCGAGCAGCAGAGCCAGGTCGCCGAGACCATCAACCGCAATGTCACCACGGTGACCGAGGAGGCCGAGCAGAACGCCGAGGGGGCGAGCCAGGCCAGCGATTCGGCAGCGGAACTGATGCGCCTGGCGCGCGAGCTGCAGGAGATGACCCGGCGCTTCCGCGTATGAGGTTTGTCACCCGTCCGGTGGTGGAGGGTGATGCGGGCGACCCGCCGCGGCAGGGCGGGCGCGATCAGCTGGGCCGGGCGGTCAGACCTGGATGTCCAGAGTGGAGCCCGCAGTGTTGATGCCGCGGTTGTCCATGGTTCCGTCGGGCATCAGGGTGGCGGCCAGGTTGTTCTCGGCCGCCTGCTCCTCTTCGCGGGCTGCGAGTTCGGCGGATCGGGCGTCACCGTTGTCGGAAGCACCGCCGACGCTGCTTGCCTCGTCGGTGGCGCTGACGGCGTTACCGCCCTCGGGCCCGTTGATGGCACCGGCGGCCGTGGCCCCGCCCGCGGCGTTCGCCTCCTGGGTGCCGCTGGCCTGAGCAATGCCACGCGCGGCCGAGGGGGTGTCGGCGGCCTGAGCCGACGGGCCGGCTCCGCCCTGGTTGGCGCCGATCGCCGCGGCCTGCCCCGGCTGGGTCTGTTGTGCCCCGGGCGCAGCCTGGTTCGCCTGGGCCGAGCCCGGCTGCTGGGCCCCCGGGGCGCGGTTCTGGTCCGTGTTCTGGCTGGCATTCACGGCCGCCGCCTGGCTGGCCATCGCGGCCGGATTGGGTCCGATCCCGTTGATCATGGGTCGCTCCTGTCGAGGTTGGCCGTCGGCCGGTCCATGCGGGGAGGCCGGGCCCGGGTCGGTGCCCGGTCGGGCGCATGGATACAGCCGGGCGCCTGCTACGTGCTCCTTTTCCAGTATAGAACAATCAAGGGGCAGCGTGCCGCCGGTCACCCGCGCGCGGCTCCGGTAGAATGCCGCCCCATGAATGAAACGACGGAAATCTTCGATGTCGCGGTGGTCGGGGCCGGGGCCGCGGGCATGATGTGCGCGGCGGTGGCGGGAGCGCGCGGGCGCCGCGTGGTCCTTCTGGATCACGCGGACCGGGCCGGCAAGAAGATCCTGATGTCCGGGGGCGGCCGCTGCAACTTCACCAACATGGATTGCGGGCCGGAGAACTTCCTTTCCGCGAATCCGCATTTCGTGAAATCGGCCCTGGCGCGCTACACGCCCTGGGATTTCGTGGCCCTGGTGGCGGCGCACGGGATCCCGTATCACGAGAAGAAGCTCGGTCAGCTGTTCTGCGACCATTCGTCGAAGGACATCGTGCGCATGCTGCTGGACGAATGCGCCACGGCCGGGGTGACCCTGCGGACGTCCACGCCCGTGGAGGTTGTATCCGATCAGGCGCCGTGGCGCCTGCGCACGCCGTCCGCGGTCATCGAGGCCGAGTCCCTGGTGATCGCGACCGGCGGCTATCCGATCCCGCGGATGGGCGCCACGGGCTTCGGCCTGGACCTGGCGCAACGGCTGGATATCCCGCTGGAGCCGACGCGGCCCGCGCTGGTTCCGCTGACCCTGGACGGTGACGCACGCGCGGCGGTCGAGGCGCTGTCCGGCATTGCGCTGGACGCGGTGGCCGAGGCGGGCGATGCGGGCTTTCGCGAGAATGTGCTGTTCACCCACCGGGGCGTGAGCGGTCCGGCGATCCTCCAGGTTTCCTCGTACTGGCAGCCGGGGCAATCGGTGACGGTGGATTTCTTCCCCGGCGAGTCCCTGGAACAGGGGCTGCGCGCAGCGCGCGAAGAGACGCCGAAGCGCCAGCTGCGTCGGGTGCTGGGCGAATGGCTCACCCGGCGGGTCGCCCGGCACTGGCTGGATCCGCAGGTGGCGGAGCGGCCGCTGGAGCGGTTCTCCGACGCCGAGCTGGCCGCGCTGGCCGGTCGTTTTCAGCCCTGGGTGTTCACGCCGTCGGGGACCGAGGGCTATGCCCGTGCGGAGGTCATGGCCGGGGGCGTGGACACCCGCGCCCTGTCGTCGCGCACCTGCGAGGCAAAGGGATACCCGGGGCTCTATTTCATCGGCGAGGTGGTGGATGTCACCGGGCATCTCGGGGGCCACAATTTCCAGTGGGCCTGGGCCTCCGGTCACGCTGCCGGCGAGGTCGCCTGATCCGGGCCTCAGGAATCGGCAGGGGTTTCGAGCACGATGGATACGCGGCGGTTCTCCGCACGCCCTTCCGGGGTGTCGTTGTCGGCCACCGGGCGGGTGTCCGCGTGGCCGACCGCCTGCAGGATGCCGGGGTCGATGCCGCGGTCGACGAGATAACGCACCACACCGCTGGCACGCGCCGAGGAGAGTTCCCAGTTCGACGGGAAGCGCGGGGTCGCAATGGGCACGTTGTCCGTATGGCCCTCGATGGTCACGCGACCCTCATGTTCTTCCAGCAGCGGAAGGAGGTCGTCCAGCAACGCCTGCCCGTCGGCGGCCAGGTCGGCCTGCGCGGTGGCGAACAGGATGTCGTCCTGGATCCGCAGCTCGATGCTGCCGGGCTGTTCGATGACCTCGACGCCCTCCGGCGCGCGGTCGCGCATGTCACGCACCGCCTCGGGGTCGGCCTCCGGTGGCGGGTCGTCCGCCGGGGTCGCCACGGGCGAGGGCGGATCGGCGGCCAGCGGCGGGTCTTCGACCGGTCCGGGCGGCACTTCCGGGGCCTCGGGTGACAGCCGGAACAGGCGCGGATCGACCAGGTTGGAGAGGTCGCGATAGACCAGCTCCACCGGGTCGTCATCGGCGGCACGGATGCTTTCGTCCCGCGGCTCGGCGAAGGTCAGCATGATCACGAAGACCACGATCACCAGGGTCAGTACGTCGAGGTAGGTCAGGATCCAGGCGTGTTCGTCCTCGCGCAGGCTTTCCCCGCTGCGTCCGGTCTCCACTGCGAGCGTCTCCCGCGGGAGGACATGGTCTCCCTCGCGGGTGGGCTCCCGGGCCGACGGGGTTGATTGCGGCTCGCCGTGGGTGGCCATGGTTCAGCGTCCGCCGCTCTCCGCTTCGTCTTCCGCGACGGACGGTGCCTGCCGGATTTCATCGTGGTGGTTCTCGGCGAACGAACGCAGGGTCTCGCGGATGTAGCCGGGGGTGCGGCCCTTGCGCATCAGCATGATGCCCTCCAGCACCATGGTCATGACCACCACCCGTTCCTCGGTACGCCGTTCCAGCTTGATGGCGATCGGCCGGAACACCAGGTTGGCCAGCAGAATGCCGTAGAAGGTGGTGATCAGGGCAATGCCGAGGTTCACCGCGATCACCGCGAAGTCGTCGGTGTCGGTGGTCAGCAGCAGGTTGATCAGGCCCAGCAGGGTCCCCAGCATGCCGAAGGCCGGGGCGTAGGTGGCCATGGTGCGATAGACCTGGGCCTCGGCGAGTTCGCGTGCGCGCAGCCGTGCCAGGCGCCAGTGCAGCAGGTCGGACACGTCTTCCATCGGGGTGTCGTCGATCACCAGCTGCACCCCGGTCTTCAGGAAGGGGTTGCGCAGGGTCTCCAGCCGTTCCTGCACCCGGGCCAGGTTCTGTGCGAACCACAGGCGCGAGACCTCGACGATCTCCTCCATGTCCTGAGTGACGTCGTAGCGCTCGTCGCGGATGACCGTGGCCGCGAGACGGAACACCCGCACCAGCTCGTGCAGGGGGTAGCTGAGCAGGGTGGCCGCCAGGGTCCCTCCGAGCACGATGCCGAGGCCGGGAAGGTTGAGGAACACCAGCAGGTCCTGGCTGGTAAAGGCGATGATGCTGACGAACAGCACGACGCCGCCGATCATGCCCAGCAGGGACGAAAGATTCATGAGAGCCGCCGCCCGAGTGAGTGTATGTCCGCCAAGGATAAACGTCCCGCGTCCGCGCGTCGCGCTCGCGAGTGGGCGGCGTAACGCGTACACTGCCAAGACCTCGTTACAAGCATGGGAGAAGCGACATGGAATGGGTCCTGCTCGGGATCGTGATCCTCCTGGTGATCTGGGGGGTGTGGACGTACAACCGCCTGGTGACGTCGCGCAATCGCTATCAGAACGCGTTCGCGCAGATCGATGTGCAGCTCAACCGCCGGTATGACCTGATCCCCAATCTGGTGAAGGTCGCGGATCGCTACATGGCCCACGAAAAGGACACCCTGGAAGCGGTGATCGAGGCCCGCAATCAGGCCCAGAGCAGCCTGCAGAAGGCGGCGGCCGATCCATCCAACCCCGAGGCCATGCGCGAGCTGTCGCAGTCCGAACAGGGTCTGTCCGGCGCGCTCGGGCGTCTGTTCGCACTGTCCGAGGCCTATCCCGACCTCAAGGCGAACGAAAACATGATGCAGCTCTCCGAGGAGCTCAGCAGCACCGAGAACCGCATCGCCTACGCGCGGCAGGCATTCAACGACGCGGTGATGAGTTACAACATCCTGCGCGAGATGTTCCCCAACAGCCTGATCGCGAACAACTTCGGTTTCCGTCGCGCCGAGCTGCTGGAAATCGAGGATCCGCAGCGCCGGGAGGCGGTCGAGGTCAACTTCCAGTAAGCGAGCCCGACCATGAACTTTTTCGAACACCAGGACCGGGCGCATCGCCGCACCCGGGTCCTGCTGGTCCTGTTTTCCCTGGCCGTCCTGGCCATCGTGGTGGCGATGAACGCGATCGCCCTGCTGTTTCTGGGCCACGATCCATCGGCACAGCCGGGCGAGCCCCTGCAGCTGGACAAGCTGGTCCGGAACAATCTCGATCTCCTGTTCTGGGTGACCTTGTTCACGATCGTCCTGATCGGTGGCGCCAGCCTTTACCGGGCGTCGTCACTGCGGGGCGGGGGTGGCCAGGTCGCCCGGGAGCTGGGTGGCACGCGGGTCGAGCCGGACACCCGGGATCCGCTGCGCCGACGCCTGGTCAACGTGGTCGAAGAAATCGCGATCGCCTCCGGGGTGCCGGTACCGGAGATCTACGTGCTGGAGGAAGAAAGCGGCATCAATGCCTTTGCCGCGGGGCATGCGCCGGGTGACGCGGCCATCGCGGTGACCCGGGGAGCCCTGGAAACCCTCAACCGCAACGAGCTCCAGGGCGTCGTGGCCCATGAATTCGGACACATCCTCAATGGCGACATGCGCCTGAACATTCGTCTGATCGGAATCCTGTACGGGATCCTGGTGCTCGCGCTGGTGGGGCAGCGCGTGCTGATCGCCATGCGTTTCTCGCGTGACAGCCGCAATGCCGCCGGCCTGATGGCCGCGGGGCTGGCACTGCTGGTGGTGGGCTATATCGGCCTGTTCTTCGGCCGCTGGATCCGGGCCTCGGTTTCACGCCAGCGCGAGTATCTGGCGGACGCCTCGGCCGTGCAGTTCACCCGGCAGCCGGACGGCATCGCCGGGGCCCTGAAGAAGATCGGCGCACGTCATGCCCGCCTGGATGCGGACTCCGAAGAAGTGGGGCACATGCTCTTCGCCAGCGGGGGGCTCGGGCGCATGTTCGCGACGCACCCGCCGCTGGAGGAGCGGATCCGAGCGATCGAACCGGGTTTCGATCCGTCCGAGCTGGAGGAGGTCGCCCGGCGCATGCGTGAAGAAGCCGAGGCCGAGCAGGCCGCGGCCGAGGCAGCCGCCGAGCAGCAGGAAAAGGAAGACCAGCGGGGCCCCGGGGGGCTGCCCCTGGATGCCGACCGCCTGGTGGACGGCATTGCCGATCCCGGGCTGGCGCAGATACTGGGTGCCGGGATTCTGATGGCCTCGATGCCGGGGCCGCTGGAACAGGCCGCCCACAGCGATGGCTGGGCGGCCGAGGTGATCCTGTATCTCCTGATGAATGCCGACCCCGAAGTGCGCGAGCAACAGCGCCTGATGGTCGCGGAGAAACGCGGCGGCGACAGCGAGCGCAGGGTCGGCCAGCTGCTCGAGATGGTGCCGCAACTGCGCGACGACCTGCGGATTCCGCTGCTGGAGATGGCCTTCCCGGTGTTGCGCCGGCACCCGCGCGAGGAACGCGAGCAGCTGCAGGAACTGGTGGAACGCCTGATCCATGCGGATGGCCGGGTTTCGGCATTCGAATATGCCCTGGGGCGTCTGCTCAACCGGCACCTGATGGATGCCGGAAAGCCCGGTGAGGACGGTGCCGGCGGACATGGGCGACTGGACCGGCACCACGAAGAGGCCCGGTTCCTGCTTGCCGTGCTTGCGCGTCATGGCCATCCCGGGGACCCGGACGCCGGACGCGCCGCACTGGCGGCGGGGATCGAGCGCATCGAGGGAGCGGCGCCTGCCGCGGTGGATTTCCCCGAAGCCTGGACCGAATCCGAAGGGAGCCGGGCGTGGGCCGGCGTCCTCGACCGGGTACTGGATACCCTCGATGCGCTGCGCATGGCGGACAAGGAGCGGCTGGTGCGGGCCATGCTGACGACGGTGACGCACGGGGGGCAGGTACGGACCGCGGAAGTGGAACTGCTGCGGGCCATGGCGGCGTCGATACACGTCCCGCTGCCGCTGGCGGAATTCGCCGCCGGTGAGGAAGGAATGCCCTCCGCCGATTGACGCGGTATCATCCGCCGCGTCTGCGGGGGCGTGGCGAAACAGGTAGACGCAGCAGACTTAAAATCTGCCGGCCGCAAGGCCGTGCCGGTTCGAGTCCGGCCGTCCCCACCATTGTCGTCTTTTCCGCCTGTCGCGGACGAGCTTTCTCAGCCTCCCATGACCATTTTCATCCTCCGGGGATTACGCGCCCCCGGGTGAATGGGCATAGTGGGGGTGTGGGGTTCGGATCGAAGGGGGCGGACATGCGCGGGATACCGGGCGACAGCGCCGCAGGAGAGGCCCCGACCGCCGGGACGGACGGGACAGCACAAGGTCGGACGGGCGGTTTTGCCGCCACGTCGGTGGTGTCGGGGCTGCTCGCGATGCTGATCTTCGCCGGGATGTTTCTGCTGGCCGACCGTGCCTGGGAGCATCAGCTGGCCGAGCGGCATCAGGCGAACCTGGCGAGCGAGGTGGCCAGCAAGCGTACGCGCCTGGAAAGCGTGATCAACAGCCTGGTGCACGCCACCGTTGGTCTCTCCGCCTATGTCGAGGCACGCCCGCACCTGGATGGCGACGAGTTCGAGCGCATGGCCGACCGGCTGTACCGTCGGGACCCGGAAGTCATTCGCTCGCTCACGTTACTGGCGGGATCCCGCATCGATTTTGTCTACCCGCGCGAGGGCAATGTGGATGCCCTGGGTCTCGACGTGGCCAGCCATCCGGAGCAGGCGGCGTCCTTCCGTCGGGTCATGGAAACCGGAGAGACCGTCGTCGCCGGACCCTGGGAGCTGGCACAGGGCGGGACCGGCCTCCTGGTCCGCAGTCCGGTCGGTCCGGAAGAAACGGGCGACCCGCTGGACGAGGCCCGGCAAACGGATCCCGGATTTACCATGGCCAGTGTGGCGGTGGATTTCGAACGGGTACTGGCGCGCGCGGGGTTCGGCCGCACTCCCGGCGCGCTCAAGTTTGCACTGCAGGGGCGAGACGGGACCGGGCACCGCGGCGAGGTGTTCCATGATCCGGACGGGATTGCCGAAGGGCCGGCGGAGTGGCGTAAGACGGTCAGCTTTGCCGGTGGCGAATGGGTCCTGCTGGCGCGCCCGGTGCCCGAGGCCATGCCGACCTCCAGGCCGCCGGCCTGGTGGGCCTTCGGGATCCTTGGCACCCTTGCACTGGGCGGACTGACCTGGCGCGTGAGCGGGCATGTGCGCGATCGCGCGCGCCTGCTGAGCCAGTACCATACGCTGGTCGCCAACCTGGAGGACGCCACTCTGGTGGTCCGGGACACGCAGGTCCTCTGGACCAACCCCGCGTTTCGCCGCGCGACCGGACAATCCCCGGTCGACGGCACCTCCGTGAAAGACCTCGAACTGTTCCATCCGGACGATATCCCGTTGCTGCCCAACGGGCTGGTATTTTCCAGGGAAGATCCGGATCCGGCCGGGCGCCAGGTGCGCGTGCGCATGGCGGACGGCCACTGGCGCTTTCATCTGCTGCGCTGGGTGCCGATCCCGTGGGAGCAGGATCGGGCCATGCTGCTGATCCTGGTGGACGTGCACGACAACCGGATGCTGTTCGAAGCGCTCGCCCAGGCCCGCGACCTTCAGGAGGCGCTGTTCGAAGCCATGCCCGGTCATGCCCTGGTGCTGGGGGAGGACGGGATGATCTACCGGGCCTTTGGGGATAGTCGGGGGGCCAGGGAGGCGGACGCGTCGGGGCGGACGCGGTCGGGGTCGATCGTGGGGCACGGCATCGAGGAGTTCCTGCCCGAGGCGGTGGCCCGCCAGTTCCTGGCAGTCGTGCGGCGGGCGCTGGACGAGGGGGCCCTGCAGGAGACCGAATACCTCCTCGATCCCGGTGTGCTGCATCCGGCGCGACGGTCGGAGCCGGAACTCGCCGGGGATGGCTGCGAAAACGGGCAGCGCTGGTTCGAGGCCCGCGTGCGCCCCATTGCCGCGCATTTCGAGGGACGTGCCGCGGTCGTCTGGCATGCGCTGGACGTGACCGCGCGGCGCAAGCTCGAGGAGCGTCTGCACACCCTGGCCTGGCAGGACCCTTTGACGGCGGCTGCGAACCGCGCGGCGATGGAACGGGCGTTTCCCCGCATGACGTCCCGAGCCCGCCGCGACGGGGGGCAGCTGGCCATGGTGTTCATCGACCTGGATCGCTTCAAGCCGGTGAACGACGAACACGGCCATGCCGTCGGTGATCAGCTGCTGCGCCGCATGTCCGCGGATCTGGCGGCGCACCTGCGTGCCGAGGATCTGCTGGTCCGGCTGGGCGGTGACGAATTCCTGGTGCTGACCGGGACGCTGACTTCTCGCGACGAGGTGCATCCGCTGATCGAGCGGATCCGCAGCGTCTTCGATACCCATTGGGAGCTGACCCTGGACGACGGGGAGCGTATTGCGGTGGTGGTGACCGCGAGTATCGGCGTGGCGTTCTATCCGGAACACGGGGAGACCCTGGCCGACCTGATCGCGGCGGCCGACCAGGCGATGTACCGCGTCAAGGGACAGGGCCGCAATGCGGTGGCCTGGGCGGACTAGGCGACCCGTTGCGGCGACAGGCGTCGGGCCACGTTCTGCTCCAGCGGTTCCGGCAGGTCCAGCAGGCGGTCGGCTACCAGCTCGCCGCTGATCGGTGCATAGAGCAGGCCTCGTGAACCGTGCCCGAGGGTGAGCATGACCCGGCCCCGGCGGTCCATGCGCGAAGTGCCCACCAGCGGAAGGCGGTCGCGAAAGACGGCGCGCATGCCGGTCCAGCGCTGCGTGATCCGCGCATCCTCGGGGGCGGGCATGCCCGGAACCCATGCCAGATGCTCCAGGTTGTGGCGGTCGTCTTCGGCGGTCGGTTCGGGGGGCGCTGCCGGATCCGCCGGGAGCCCGTCGTGGCGGTAGGTGGCGCCGATCCAGTGATCATCCGTATCCCGTCGAATCCAGTAGCCCTGACCGGTGCGCACGCGGAAATCGGGGCCGGGGAGGGGGTGCTGCACCCGGGTCATCTGGCCTCCCACGGTCCCGAGGCGCGCCTGTTCCGGGCACAGGGGCGCGCCGGCGGTGGCGATCACGACCGCGTCGAAGCCCCGCGCGGGGTCGTCGCCGTCGAACGTCAGCCGGACTTCGGTGGCGTGCGGCTCGATCGCGCTGACCCCGGTGCGCTCCACCGCGGGCAGTGCGGCGGCCAGTCCGCGGCACAGGGCCCCCATGTCCACCGCCCGCCCGCCGGGGTATTCCAGCATCGGCCCGGGAGTGCCGGCGGGGGCGGTGGCGGCCGGGTCGAAAAGGTAGCCGCTCTCCGCCGGATCGCGCGCGCGAAGTCGCTGTATGCGCTTGCGTGCGTGTGCGGAGATGCCGTGGAAGGCGACGCTGTCACCCAGCAGGAGCGTCGATCGGCCACCTTCCAGGCCCTCGGCGGCGCGTTCGATCAGGGCATGGGTGTGGCGCATGCCGGTGAGCGCCAGGGCATTGAGCCCCGGGTCATCGGGGAGCAGGTGAGGCAGCAGCACCGCGGCCGGGTTGCCGGACGCCCCTCCGCCGGGGCCCGCGGGATCGAACAGGGTGAGGTGGCAGCCGCGGTCCTGCAGGGCCAGGGCGGCCGACAGTCCGGCAATGCCCGCCCCGATAACCGCTACGCGTCGCGGACGTTCGCGTGTCTCGGGCAGGGCGGGGGGAGCCGGGTCACGGAAATGGCCGCACAGGCGTTCACGCTTGCGTCCGTGCCCGGGTTTGCGCCGGACCACGAAGCCGGCCGCCTCCAGGTCGCGGCGCACCTGACCGGCCGCGGCGTAGGTTCCGAAGGTGGTGCCGGGTCGGGAGATACGGGCCATCTGCCGGAAGACACCGATATTCCACAGGCCCGGATTGCGGCGGGGTGCGAATCCGTCCAGATACCAGGCATCCACCGCGGCTTTCAGCTGCGGGAGGGTGATCGCCGCGTCGCCGAAGACCAGGGTCAGCACCGCGCGTGCCCGAGGGAAATGGATCCGGTGAAGGCCGCTGACCGGTGGGGGATACCCGTCGCGCAGGCGTTCGGCGTCCGGGCCGTCAAGGCCCAGTTGCCGATGGGCGCGGGCGAGGTCGTCGGGATGCAGCGGCCGCGATTCGAAGCCGATCAGCGACAGGAAGCCGTCGTCATGGGCCCGGGCGCGCCACTCGCGAAGCGTCAGGAGGGTGTTGAGTCCGGTGCCGAAGCCGGTCTCGGCGATGGTCATCCGGGTACCGGGGCGGGCGAAGCGCCGGGGCAGGTCGTTGGCCTCAAGAAAGACTTCGTGCGCTTCCTCGAGCGGGGCGTCCGAGCCGAAATAACCGTCGCCGAACTCGGGAGAGACGGGCTGTCCATCCCTCCATTCGAGACGCGCAAAGGCCAGTGCTTCGGGCAACGGCGGGGCGGCGGGCCGGTTCCTACTGCGCGGCGAGTTCGCTGAACGGCCGCAGAGCGACCTGTTCGCCGCGCTGCCCGTTCTCCAGCTGCGCGAACAGGACTTTGCCAATCTCGCGGAACTGCTCGAGGTCTTCGCCTTCCAGCGAGTCGCTTTCGGGCAACGCTACCCGCATCGGATCCTTCGGCCGCCCCTTCACGTGCACCTCGTAGTGCAGGTGCGGACCGGTACTGCGTCCGGTGTTGCCCGACAGGGCGATGCGATCGCCCCGCTCGACATCATCCCCCGGGCTGACCAGGGCACGGTCCAGATGGAGATAGCGCGTGGAGTAGCCCTGTCCGTGTTCGATCACGATGAAGCGCCCGGCGTACCGGTCGTGCTCGACGCGCGTGACCCGACCGTCCGCCGGTGCCTGAATGGGGGTCCCCACCGGCATGGCGAAGTCCGTCCCGTGGTGCGGGGCGACCCGCCCGGTGACCGGATGCCGTCGCTGCGGATCGAAGCCCGAGCTGATGCGGTAGTTGCCGGAGAAGGGACGGCGGTCGAACGGCGGCAGCAGGCTTTCGCCATCCGGGCGATAGAAGCGCCCGTTGACGTTGCGCGCGGCTTCCTCCTGAATCCGCTCGCCGTTGTATTCGAACGCCAGCAGTCGCAGATTCTGCGGCGTGTCCTCGCCGACGACGGTCTCCTGCTCCACCAGCAGGGTGAATTCATCGCCGGCGCGCGCGTTCAGGCGCACCGGCAAGTGGCGATCCATCAGCACGGCGATCGCCGCGGCGGCCCGCGAGGAGAGTTCGGTCTGGCGGGACAGGGCCGCGGAGATCGAGCCGTCGATCTCCGCGCTGATGATCAGGTGCGAGGTCTCGCGGGCATTCTCGACCTCATGGCGGTCAAAATCCCAGCCGTCCTCTTCGCGTACCCATTCGTAGCCCGAGGCGCTGTCGGTCCACAGCCGCATGCGGGTCAGGTAGCCTTCGTCGTCTACCTGCCACTCGATCTCCTGGCCCGGCCGGACGCGGTTCAGGATGTCGGCATTTTCGTCGTCGTCCAGCAGGCGATAAAGCGTGGCCAGCGGCAGATCCCACTCCTGTTCCCACAGCCCGGAGAGGCGCTCGTTGCGATCCAGGGTGTGCGAATTCCAGTCGGAGTGGCCGAGTTCGGCCGTTGCGGAGGGCTCGTCGTCGTCCAGGTCAAAGGTTTCGTAGGACGTGGCCCCGGTCGTCGGCTCGCTGGCCGTCGGCGGCTCTCCGACATCCTGGTCGGGATCGAATGCGAATGCCACCGTGTGAGTGTCGCCCGGCGGGACCGAGCCGCCCACCGCGGGCACCGGTTCGGCCACCGAGGCCCGGCTCCAGTCAGCACGGATCTCCGTGCCGCGGGCGCCGGAGCCGTTGTCCGCCGATTCGGGATCCGCGCTGGAGAGGGGCGCGATCTGCAGGGGCTGTTCCGTTTCCTGTGGCTTGGAGGCGAGGACCAGGCCGGAACCCACAGCGAGGGCGAGGCCGGCGGTTCCCACGATGACCGAAGACGTGATCCTGCGCTGACCGTTCATGAACATGGTTCCGTTGGGCGATGCCGTTTTATACCACGTTTGGCCGCGATGTGAACCACCCCCGCGGATGCGCCGATTCTCGCCGTGCCGTCGCTTGAAGGTCTTCATGAGCGGATGCCCGTTCCTCGATTCAGAAGCCACAGTGCCAGACCATAGAGCACAATGATGAACAACGCGATGATGGCAAAGGATGCGATCACTGGAAAGTCACTGGTTCCAAGGCTCCCGTAACGAAAGGCATCCACCATGTAAAAGATCGGGTTCAACATGGACGCGCCCTGCCAGAAATCGGGCAGCAGGCTGATGGAATAGAAAACGCCTCCGAGGTAAGTCAGCGGGGTAAGAACGAACGTGGGAATCAGTGTGATATCGTCGAAAGTTCGTGCGAATACTCCATTGATCAGTCCGGCCAGTGCGAACAGGATGGAAGTCAAAAGGACGACCAGCAGCATCACGATCGGGTTGTGCACGCTCAGGGGCGAAAAGAACAGCGAGACGATCAGAACGGCCACGCCCACGGTGAGCCCGCGTGCGACCCCGCCGAATATGAACCCCAGGATGATGACGCTGTTGGGGATCGGCGAGACCAGTAGTTCCTCGATATGACGCTGAAACTTTGAACCGAAGAATGATGATACGACGTTGGAATAGCTGTTGGTGATTACCGCCAGCATGATCAGCCCGGGAACGATGAAGTCCATGTAGCGAAAGCCTTCCATTTCGCCGATGCGGTCGCCGATCAGGCCGCCAAAGATGATGAAGTACAGCGCGGTGGTGACGACCGGGGGCAGGACGGTCTGCACCCAGATTCTGGCAAAGCGCAGTATTTCCTTGATTGCGATGGTGCGCAGGGCGGTGCCCCACAACCGGAGATCCGCGCGGGTCATGCCTGGCCCTCCTGCTGCTCGGTGGCTCCGTCGCCGCCGGGTGTCAGCGGGCTGCGGGTGGTCTCGTTCTGGGTCATGCGGACAAAGAGCTCTTCCAGTCGATTCGCCTTGTTCCGCATGCTCTGGACCCGGATCCCCTGATTATCAAGAATCTGGAAGAGATCATTCAGGTTCTGGTTGGAGTGTATGTCGGCCTCCAGGGTCAGCTCGTCGATGCGTCGCAGCGGGATCGGGCCGCCCTCCGGTACCGCCAGCGGGGGTTCCACCAGGTCCAGGACCATGGTCTCGGTCTCGAGCTTGGCCAGGAGCTGCTTCATCGTGGTGTTCTCGATGATGCGGCCGTCATCGATGATCGCGATGTTGCGGCAGAGCGATTCGGCTTCCTCGAGATAGTGGGTGGTCAGGATGATGCTGCGGCCGTCATCGTTGATCTTCTGCAGGAAGTCCCACATGGAGCGCCGCAACTCGATGTCGACCCCGGCGGTGGGTTCGTCGAGGATCAGCAGCCGCGGTTCGTGCACCAGGGCGCGGGCGATCATCAGGCGGCGTTTCATGCCGCCGGAGAGCATGCGGGCCATGTTCTCGCGCTTGTCCCACAGGCCCAGTTCGTTGAGATAGTGGCCGGCGCGGTCCCAGGCCTCGCGGCGGGGAATGCCGTAGTAGCCGGCCTGGTTGACGACGATCTCGCCCACCGGTTCGAACTGGTTGAAATTGAACTCCTGCGGGACCAGGCCGATCGAGCGCTTGACGCCCCGGGGATCCCGGTCGAGGTCGTGGCCGAACACCCGGACTTCCCCGGCCGTCTTGTTCACCAGCGAGGTGATGATGCCGATGGTGGTCGACTTGCCGGCGCCATTGGGCCCGAGCAGGGCGAAAAAGCTGCCGGGGGAGACCTCGAGGTCGATTCCCTTGAGGGCTTCGAAGCCGTTGTTGTAGGTCTTGCGCAGCCCGCGGATTTCCAGTGCTGGCGTCATGGCACGTTCCCTGTCGGTCGGTGGGGGCCGGGCGTCCCGGCCGCAGGTGGCGTTATTATGGGGGCTTTGCCGTGCAGATGAGGAAGCCCCCAGTGGAATCCGTTTTTGTTGATGAGTCGTCCGCCGCCGTTGAACTGATACCCGTGACGCCGGAGTCGCTGCATGCCGCGCTGGAGGGGCGGCCCGCACGCTATGCGCGCTGGGCGCAAGCGACCGGCTTTACCGGCGAGGCCGGGGGTATCCTGCAGATCGCCGGGGACCAGGGCGAGCTGGAAGCGGCCCTGGTCGGCTACGACGTGGACCAGCCCCTGTGGATGCTGGCTGCGGCGGCGGAGTCCCTGCCGGGGGGAGATTATCGGCTGCAGGAGGCGGGGCTGACAGCGGAGGCAATCGAACGGGCGGCGGTCGGCTGGGGGCTGGGAAGGTATCGCTTTCGCCGGTATCGCAGCGAGCCACCGACCGACGACACGCCGGTGCGGCTGATCTGGCCGGACGGGGTGGATCGGGAGCATGTCACGTCCATGGTGGCGGCGGTCGGCCACACCCGGGATCTGATCAATACGGCCCCGGCCGATCTGATGCCGGGCGAACTGGCGGCGGAGGCCGAGGGTCTGGCCGAACGTCACGGCGGAACCGCCCGGGTGGTGGCGGATCCCGATGAGGTGGCCCGGGACTGGCCATGCATCCATGCCGTAGGGCGCGCCAGCGAACACCACCCGCGGGTGATCGAGCTGACCTGGGGGCCGGAGGATGCCCCGCCGGTGGTACTGGTGGGCAAGGGGGTCTGTTTCGATTCGGGCGGTCTGAACATCAAGCCCGACAGTGCGATGCGGCAGATGAAGAAGGACATGGGCGGTGCGGCCACGGCGCTGGGGCTGGCCGGCCTGATCATGCGGGCCGGGCTTGCGGTGCGTCTGACGGTCCTGATCGGGGCGGTGGAGAACGCCGTAGGTTCGCGTTCCTTCCGTCCGGGCGATGTCCTGAGCACGCGCAGCGGGCGTACCGTGGAGATCGACAATACCGATGCCGAGGGCCGCCTGGTGCTGGCCGATCTGCTGGACCGTGCGGGTGAACTGGAGCCGGCCCTGGTGGTGGATTTTGCGACCCTGACCGGTGCGGCGCGGGTGGCCGTGGGGCACGAGATCGCCGCGTTCTTCGCCAGCGACGACGCCTGGGCGGCCGCCCTGGACGATCCGGCGCGCGCGTGGGACGATCCGGTCTGGCGGCTGCCGTTGCATGCGCCGTATCGGCACATGCTGGAGAGCGATGTGGCCGACGTGGTCAACGCCAGTTCGGGCGGGCAGGCCGGGGCGATCACCGCGGCGCTGTTCCTGCAGGATTTCGTGCCGGCCGAAACGCCCTGGCTGCATTTCGACATCATGGCCTTCAACACCCGCGCACGCCCGGGCCGGCCGAAGGGTGGCGAGGCGATGGGGCTGCGGGCGGTGTTCGCGGCGCTGGAGGCCCGTTTCGGTCGGGTCAGATGACCTTCAGGTCGGGACGGGCGCGGATGATCTTGCGCAGGGCGATCAGGTACGCCGCGGTACGGTAGTCGAGGACCTCACCGTTGCTTTCCACCTCGCGCACTTCCTGCATCTCGCTGAAGGCCTCGCGCATGGTGTCGTCCAGGCCCGAGCGCACCAGATCGATCTCCTCGGCACCTCGCACGATGGAGTCGCGCAGCCACTCGGGCACATCCTGGTTGGTCATCATCTCGATGGCGCTGACGATGTGCTGGCCCTGGGCCTGGTCGTAGCGGCGTTCCATGCGGCCAAAGCGGATGTGCTGGATGTTGCGCACCCATTCGAAATAGGAGACCACCACGCCGCCGGCATTGACGAACACGTCGGGCAGCACCGTGATTCCGCGCTGCTGCAGGATGCAGTCGCCCTCGAAGGTGCAGGGGCCGTTGGCGGCCTCGACCACCAGGCGGGCGCGGATGCGCGGCGCGTTGTCCTCGTGGATCGCGCCTTCCAGCGCGGCCGGGACCAGCACGTCGCAGTCTTCTTCCATCAGGCGGTTGCCGTCGCGTTCGAAACGCACGCCCGGGTAGCCTTCCAGGGTGCCGGTGCGGTTCATGTAGTCATGTACCGCGTCGACATCCAGGCCCTGTTCGGAGTAGATGCCGCCGTCGCTCTTGATGATCCCGACGATGCGGACGTTGTCGTCCTGCTGCAGGAAATGGGCGAGGTGATAGCCCACGTTGCCGAAGCCCTGGACGATGACCCGCTGCTGACTCAGGCCGCCCCCGAGGCCCGCCTCCGCGACGGCCGCCTTCGAACGGAAGAAGGCCTGCAGGGCGTACTGCACGCCGCGGCCGGTGGCTTCCAGCCGGCCACGCATGCCGCCCAGATCCACCGGTTTGCCGGTCACCGCGGCGACGTGGTTGATGTCGTCCGGACGGTGCTGGCGATAGGTGTCCGCAATCCAGGCCATTTCCCGCTGGGAAGTGCCGACGTCCGGGGCCGGGACGTTCTGCGCCGGCGAGATGTAGTCGCGCTGGATCAGTTCGTGGGCGAACCGGCGGGTGATGCGTTCCAGTTCCCATTCATTGTACTGGCGCGGGTCGATGCGCAGACCGCCCTTGGAACCGCCGAACGGGATGTCGATGATTGCGCACTTGTAGGACATCAGTGCCGCGAGGGCCTCGGCGTGGGCCTGGTCCATGTTGGGTGCGAAACGCATGCCGCCCTTGACCGGAAGCCGGTGCGCGGAATGCACGGCTCGCCAGCCATGAAAGACCTCCACGCGGTCCCGGAACTGGATGGGGAAGGACACCTGGATGACCGAATCGCAGGTCTGCAGCGCTTCGCGCGCCCCGTCGGGGATCTCGAGGTAGCGCATTGCGCGTTCCACCATGCGCGAAACGTTCTGCTGGAAATCGTTGGTCTGCGGGGTTGCAGGAGGCGTCATCCGGCGATTCCGTGACTGAATTCGCAGCGGATTGTACATGCGCAGGCCCGCATGCAGGCAAAAAGACGCCGAAGCGTTCGGGCGCGGGCGGTCGAGTCGGTCGGACACAGCGGGTCAGGCTGACCCGTGTCGCATTGGCACAGGCAGAGTCGGGCGTTGCTGGACGTCGGGGGCGCGCCGGGACACCATGGGCGGCCCATTTATGGTTCAGCCCGGAATGTCCGATCCGCCTTCTGCCAACCCCATCGTGTGCGCGCCGCAATCCGGCTCGCCGACGGCCTGCGTGCCATCGCTCGCGGGCCGGCCGGAGCGCTTTTCCGTCGCGCCGATGATGGACTGGACGGACCGCTGGTGCCGACGCTTCCACCGGCTTCTGACGCGGCATGCGCTGCTGTACACCGAAATGCTGCATGCCAACGCGGTGGTGCGGGGCGATCGCGCGCATCTCCTCGGCTACGCGGAGGTCGAGCATCCGCTGGCGCTGCAGCTGGGGGGATCCGAGCCCGACACGCTGGCGGAGGCCGCGCGCATTGGCGAGGACTTCGGCTACGACGAGATCAATCTCAACGTGGGCTGTCCGTCGGACCGGGTACAGTCGGGCGATTTCGGCGCCAGCCTGATGGCGACACCCGACCGGGTCGCGCGCGCGGTGGAGGCCATGCAGGCGGCGGTCGACATCCCGGTGACGGTCAAGCATCGCATCGGTATCGACGAGCAGGATTCGGATGCGGATCTGCATGCCTTTGTGCGTACCGTGGCGGATGCCGGTTGCCGGCATTTCATCGTGCATGCACGCAAGGCGTGGCTGCAGGGGCTGAGTCCGAAGGACAACCGCGATGTCCCGCCGCTGGACTACGCGCGGGTACACCGGCTGAAGGCCGAATTCCCGGGGTGTGTGATCGTGCTGAACGGGGGGCTGGATGACGTGGCCGCCGCGCGCGACCACCTGACCACCCTGGACGGGGTCATGTTCGGCCGCCATGCCTATCATCATCCCTGGAGTCTGGCGGAGGTCGACCGGCTGTATTTCGGTGAGGCCTGGCGGCCCGAGCGTGCCGAGGTGGTCCGCGAGCTGCAGGACATGGCCGAAGGGATGCGGCGCGAGTGCGTGCCGCTGGCGCGGCTGACCCGCCACGTACTGGGGCTGTTCCACGGCGAACCCGGGGCGAGGCAGTGGCGGCGGATCCTGACCGAGGGGGCCCATCGACCGGATGCCGGCCCCGAACTGATCGAACGGGCGGCGGCCGCCTGTCCGGCGGCGCAGGTCGACGCGGTGGCCCCGGCCGGCTGAAGGCCGCTGCAGTGCTGGCCCCGGGCGGTACCGCCGCTCAGTGTTTCCCTCAGTCGTCGGGCTCCAGCCACCCCTCGCGCAGGCCATCTTCCAGCACCTGATGGATCGACGGAAAGCCGGCCTCCCAGTCTGCCGCAGCGAGGGTCTCCACCGTGCAGAAGATCTCCAGCTGTTCCGCTTCCAGTGCCGGGGCGGGGTGGTCATGGCCCGCGATGCACAGCACCGGGCCGTCCGGACCGTGGAACCAGGCCCGACGGATGCCCGGATGGATGCGGTAACGCACACCCGGCTGCGGGGCCGGGGGCGGGGCGTCCTCGTCCGGGGCAGCGAGCCCGGTGCCTGCCGTGGGACGGGTCAGGAAGCGGCCGAGGTAGGCGTCCAGATCGGCGTCGTCCGCGGCCAGCAGGGCCCGCAGGGCGTCGCGCAGTTCGCGCCGGTCGCCGGCCGGAAGCTCCCCCGGCCACTGGTCGGCGGGGCGCCCCGGGTCCTCGAAGCGGGCCTGATCCCCGATCACGTTCGCGCGTTCTTCCAGGAACCCGGTGAGCACGTCGAGGATGGCCGGGGCGCGGAAGCCGACGGACCAGGTCATGCATTCGCGATCCAGGGATTCACCGTAATGCGGGACGCCCGGCGGCAGGTACAGCATGTCGCCCGGTTCCAGATCCCAGGAGTCGGTGGGCCGGAAGTCCCGCAGGATCGCCAGCGGCAAATCCTCGAAGCATTCCGGGTTCCCGGGCGGATCCTGGATCTGCCAGCGTCGCCGGCCCGCCGCCTGAAACAGGAAGACGTCGTACTGATCCACGTGCGGGCCCACCGAGCCGCCGGGCGGGGCGTACGAGATCATCAGGTCGTCGCGCCGCCAGCGCGGGATGAAATCGAACTGCGCGAGGAATCCGGGGCCATCGGGCCAGAACCGTTCGATATCACTGACCAGCAGGGTCCAGTCGCGTTCCGGCAGCCGGGCCAGGCGGTCCGGCTCGAACGGGCCGTATTCCACGTCCCAGTCGTTGCGTTCGCGGTGGCCGAGGACCAGCCGGCTGCCGGCCTCGGGATCGGTTGCCAGACCGGCCAGGTCGTCGGCTTCGATCGGGTTCTCGAACCCCGGGATCGCGCCGCGGATCAGCAGGGGTTTCTGCTGCCAGTAATCCCGCAGGAACGCGGCCGGCGTGAGTCCGCCCAGCAGGGTCAGCGGGGTATCCGGATCGGGCGCTGCCATGGTCGACTCAGACGTCGCGGGCCAGGCGGTCCGCCAGACCGGTGTAACGCCCGGGGGTCAGCTCGCGCAGGCGCGCGCGGGCCTCCTCGGGGATGTCCTGCGCGTCGATGAACTCGTGCAGGGCCTCGGGGGTGATCCGGCGGCCGCGGGTGAAGTCCTTGAGTTTCTCGTAGGGCGAATCGATGCCGTAGCGGCGCATCACCGTCTGCACCGCTTCGCCGAGGACCTCCCAGTTGGCATCCAGATCCTCGTCCATGCGAGAGGATTCGATCTCCAGCTTGCCCAGTCCGCGGGCGAAGGCCTTCCAGGCGATCAGCGACCACGCGAAACCCATGCCGATGTTGCGCAGCACGGTGGAATCGGTGAGGTCGCGCTGGAAGCGCGAGACCGGCAGCTTGCCGGCGAGGTGATCGAACACCGCGTTGGCCAGGCCGAGGTTGCCTTCGGCGTTCTCGAAGTCGATCGGGTTGACCTTGTGCGGCATGGTCGAGGAGCCGACTTCGCCGGCCACGACCTTCTGCTTGAAATAGCCCAGCGAGATGTAGCCCCAGATGTCGCGCGAGGCGTCCAGCAGGATGGTGTTGGCGCGCATGAAGGCATGGAACATCTCGGCGAGGTAGTCGTGCGGCTCGATCTGGGTGGTGTGCGAACTGGGTTCGAGGCCCAGGTCACTGACCACGCGCCGCGCCAGTGCCGGCCAGTCAACCTCGGGGTAGGCCACCACGTGGGCGTTGTAGTTGCCCACCGCGCCGTTGATCTTGCCGCGGCAGACCACGCCGGCCAGCTGCTCGCGCTGGGCCTGCAGGCGATGCACGACGTTGGCGATCTCCTTGCCCATGGTGCTGGGCGAGGCCGGCTGACCGTGGGTGCGCGACAGCATCGGCTGGTCGGCGAATTCTCCGCTCAGCTGGCGCAGGTGGCCGACGATGCCGTCCAGCGCCGGCAGCATCACCTCGTTGCGCGCCTCGCGCACCATCACGCCGTAGGCGAGGTTGTTGATGTCCTCGGAGGTGCAGGCGAAATGCACGAACTCCATGCGTGCGGCGAGTTCGGGGTGGTCCTGCATCTGCTCCTTGATGTAGTACTCGATCGCCTTGACGTCATGATTGGTGGTCCCCTCGATGGCCTTCACCCGTTCGCCGGCGGCGTTGTCGAATTCGGATGCGATGCGCTCCAGTGCGGCGGTGCCTTCGGCGGACATGGCCGGGACCTCGGCGATCGCGGGCTCGGCGGCCAGCGCCTTGAGCCAGGCGATCTCGACGCGCACGCGGGCCTGCATCAGGCCCTGCTCGCTGAACCAGGGAGCAAGGTCGCGGGTGTGACGGGCATAACGGCCATCGACCGGGGCGATGGCGGTGAGGGCGTTCAGGGACATGGTCGGCCTTGTGATGGGGCTTGCTTGTGCGGCGCAGTATAATACAACGATCAAGTCGACCGCCGGAGCCAGGAATGACCCGATCAGGCCATCGCCAGGAACACGACAGCCTCGGCACCGTGGAGGTGCCCGAACATGCCCTGTGGGGCGCGCAGACCCAGCGCGCCATCGACAACTTCGCCATCGCCGGGCGCCCCTTGCCGGCTGCCTTCATCCGTGCCCTGGCGCAGGTCAAGGCGGCCTGTGCCGAGGCCAATCACGGCCTGGGCCAGCTGGACGGAGAGACCGCGCAGGCCATCGTGCAGGCGGCCGAGGCGGTGGCGCTGGGCGAGCATGCCGATGCCTTCCCGGTGGACGTGTACCAGACGGGCTCGGGCACCAGCAGCAACATGAACATGAACGAGGTGCTGGCGCATCTGGCCTCGACCGGCGCCGCCGGGGCGGTTCATCCCAATGATCACGTGAACCGCTCGCAGAGCTCGAACGACGTGATCCCCACGGCGCTGCACGTGGCCGTGCTCAACCAGCTGGAACACGAGCTTCTGCCGGCGATGCGGCGCCTGATCGCGACCATCGCACGGCGCGAGGCGGGGGCAAAGACCCTGGTCAAGACCGGTCGTACTCATCTGATGGATGCCATGCCGGTACGCCTGGATCAGGAACTGTCCGGCTGGCGTACTCAGCTGGAGCAGGCGGTGGAGCGCCTCGAGGCGACCCGCGGCCGGCTGGGGCGGCTGGCGATCGGCGCGACCGCGGTGGGTACCGGGGTCAATGCCCCGGAAGGGTTCGGCGAGCGGGTGGCGGAGCGCCTGTCCGAACGCACCGGGCTGGCATTTCGGCGCGAGCCGAACGGCTTCGCCGCACTGGCCAGCCAGGACACCGCAGTGGAGTATTCGGGGCAGCTGCGGACCGTGGCCACTGCGCTGATCAAGATCGCCGAGGACCTGCGCTGGATGAACTCGGGCCCGCTCGCGGGACTCGGCGAGATTGCCCTGCCGGCGTTGCAGCCGGGCAGTTCGATCATGCCCGGCAAGGTGAATCCGGTCATTCCCGAAGCGGTGCTGATGGCGGCGCGCCAGGTGATCGGACTGGACGCTGCGGTCACGGCCGCCGGCGCCGCCGGCAATTTCCAGCTCAACGTGGGCCTGCCGCTGATCGCCGACAACCTGTTGCAGATGACGGGGCTGCTGGCGCGCGCCGCCGACCATCTGGGCGAGCGCGCGGTGGCGGGCTTCAGCGTCAACGAGGAGGTGATGCGCGCGGCCCTGGATCGCAACCCGATCCTGGTGACCGCGCTCAACGCCGAGATCGGTTATGAGGCGGGGGCCCGCATCGCCAAGGAGGCCTACGCCTCCGGGCGGCCGATCATCGAAGTGGCGGCGGAGCACACCGGCATGGACCGCGATCGCCTGCGCGGCCTGCTGGATCCGCTGCGTCTGACCGGAGGAGCGGACGGCGGCGCCTGAACCGGCCGTTCGGCGCGGTTCGGTGTTCGCGTTATTCGGACTCGGGCAGCATGCGCACGTCGTTGACGATCATCTCCCGCAATTCGTCGAAGGCGACCGGCCGGGAATAGCGAAACCCCTGGGCGTAATCGCAGCCGAATTCCCGCAGCAAGTGGATCTGCGCGTCGGTTTCCACTCCTTCGGCCACCAGCTGCATGTCCAGGCTGCGCGCCATGACCACGATCGCACGCACGATCTTGGCGTCCTCGTGGCTCTTCTCCAGATCCATCACGAAGGAGCGGTCGATCTTGAGGGTGTCGGCCGGAAGCTGCTTGAGCTGGGTCAGCGATGCATGCCCGGTACCGAAGTCGTCCACTGCCAGTGACATGCCGACTTCGCGCAGGCGCTGGAACACGCGCGCGGCGGTGTCGGCGTCATCCATGATCACGCTCTCGGTGAGCTCCAGCTCGATGCGGTCGGCGGGGATCCCGTGTTCCTCGGTGATCGCGAAAAATTCCTCCGCAAGATTGGGCTGGCGCAGCTGGCGCGCGGAGACGTTGATGGCGATATGCGGAAGCGCCTGCGCGGTTCCGGGCAGGGAGGCGAGATCGCGGCAGGCCTGTTGCAGAACCCATTCTCCGATCTGTTCGATCAGGGTCATGTCTTCCGCGATTTCCATGAACTGACCGGGGGGCAGCATCCCCAGACGCGGGTGGTCCCAGCGGATCAGGGCCTCGGCACCCACGACACGGCCGGTCGCCAGCTCGATCTTGGGCTGATAGTGCAGCCGCAGCTGGTCATCCTCGATGGCGCCGCCAAGGTCGGTTTCCAGGCGGAAGTGCCGGAAGGTTCGCGAATTGAGGTCCCGGGTGTAGAAGCGGAGGCCGTTGCGGCCGCGTTCCTTGGCATCGTACATCGCGGCGTCGGCGTTGCTGAGCAGGGTGTCGGGTTCGTCGCCGTCGTAGGGGAACACCGCGATCCCGGCCGAGCAGGAGGTCAGCACCGGATGGTCGGCCACCGTCCGTTCCACCGCCGTGGTCCGCACGATTTCGGTCACCAGCCGGACGACACCCTCCAGCCCCTGGATCCCCTCCACCAGGATGCCGAATTCGTCGCCACCCAGCCGCGAGAGCGTCGGGCTGGCGCCCTGGCCACCCGTCGATCCGCGGGGGGTCTCCAGCAGGGCGGAAAGATCGGTGGCCACCTTGCGGATCAGTTCGTCCCCCGCGCGATGACCCAGCGCGTCGTTCAGACGCTTGAAATTGTCCAGATCGAGCAGGATCAGCGCGACATGGCTGGAGCCGTTGGCGTGACGTTCCATGGCCCGGGCGAGACGGTCACTGAACAGCATGCGGTTGGGCAGGTTGGTCAGCGAGTCGTGCGACATGTGATGCAGGAGCTCGCGTGATTGCCGTTCGGTGATGCGTTGCAGGGCCTGCTGGCGCCGTTCCATCAGGTGATAGAGATCCGCCGATTCGAGCGCGTAGGCCGCGTTGAACAGCACCAGGGTCAGGGCGGACATGACCAGCTCGTGGCGCGGGGCTTCGTCCCGGCCCGGCCGGGCGGCGAACATCCCGCGCACCCGGGTACGGGTGGAAATGACATGCAGCAGCACCATCCCGCCATCTTCGCCGGCGGGCAGGAATACCGGGTGGTTTTCATGCAGGGCCCAGGAGAAGGTGCCCTGCCGGATCAGCTGTTCCACCCGGTCGGGCAGGTCACCGGGGCTGTCGTCTTCCGCGTCGTGCTGTGCCAGATTGAACGAGGCGTCGCCGTCGAGCAGATAGATGGCCGACTCCGGCAGGGCCAGCAGGCGGCGCACGGCCTCCAGGGTATTGCGAACGATGACGTCGGGGCAGCGGTTGCCCTCGGTGTCACCGAAGATCGCCGTGGTCGAGGACAGTACGTCCATCACGTAGGCATTGTCCTCGAGACTCTGCTCCAGGTAGCGGACCCGCTCCTGCAGCTGCTCGAAGTCTTCCGGCGTCCGGTACGAAGGGCTCATGGCGTCAGGGCCTTTCCGCTCATCGCGGGATCAGTCCAGGAGGATTCGGGCCAGCTGGTCGAGCTGTTCGCGTGCCGTGTCGGCGATTTCTTCACAGGCAGCCATCTCCAGTCCGATCCGTTCGAAGGCCTCGGCATGGACCGGCGGCACCATGCGCTCTCCGGAAGAACCCAGGCGCAGGGCGTTGGCGATTGCGTCGGCGACATGCACGATGCCGGCCTCGACCGGGAAGGCGGGTGCCGCCAGCGGGTCGTGGTGATAGCGGGTGGCTTCCACGTGGGCGGGCGTCATGCCCCATTGCTCCAGCAGGCCGCTGCCGATGGTCGCATGGTCGAATCCGAGAAAACGCTGTTCCGTGACGAATAACAGCTCACCGTCGCGTTCGCGCAGGTTGATCAGCTCCTCGGTATCGCGGCCGAGGCGCAGGAACAGGACCAGGCGGCCGATGTCGTGCAGCAGCCCGAACAGGTACAGCCGGTCCACATTGGCCTCGCGTCGGAAACGGGCGATCCCGCGGGCGATGATCGCAGTCGCCAGACTGTGTCGCCAGAACGAACTCATGTCCACGCCGATCACCGGCAGGCCGCGGAAATGTTCGATCACCACGGTGGACAGTACGATCTGCCGGATCTGCTGCAGGCCGATGATGGCCACTGCCCGATGCAGGGTCTCGATCTCCTGCGGGAACCCGTACAACGACGAATTGGCCAGGCGCAGGGTCTTGGCCGCGACCGTGGGGTCCAGTTCGATCGCCTCGGTGATGTCGGCGACGCTCGAGGTCGGATCGTTGATGCGTTCGACGATGGCATTGAATGCACCGGAGAAGCTGCACAGCGCGTCATCCGCCTGCAGGAAATCTTCCAGCCGCGGCGTCATTGTGCCCCCCCGCCCGTGGACTGCCGCAGTTCATCGATCATCGCCCGTCGCGCGATGCGGTAGATCCCGTCCATCGGAAAGCGCTCGATGTCGCAGTGCTGGAAGCGTTCCGCGAGCGCTTCGTCCGCGGTGGCGCCAAGGCGCGCCTCGGCGGCATCCGGATCCTCTTCGCCGGCGGTCGGCTGCGTACCCTCGACCGCATCCGGGTCGGGGTCGGTGGCCGGCGGGTCCCCGTCCTGGATCCGCACCTCGCTGACGCCCCAGGCCTGCAGGACCCGCAGATGCTTGTCCTGCAGGCTCATGCCCGCGGGGATCAGCAGGCGACCGGAACGGTCGTGCACCGGGGCGGCCAGCGTCATTCCGGCACGCAGTTCCGCAGTGGGGACGGTTTGCGTCATGATAGCGGTTCAGCCTTTGCCCGCCAGTTGACGCAGGACGTACGGCAATATTCCACCGTGACGGTAGTAGTCGATCTCCTGCGGGGTATCCAGCCGCACGCGCACGCGGAATTCCTTGCGTGCGCCGTCATCGGCGGTGGCGGTCACCGTCGCTTCCTTCGCCTCGCCACCCCGGATGCCGCTGATGGTATAGGTTTCCTCGCCGGTCAGGCCCAGCGATTCGGCGTTTTCGCCGTCGTGGAACTGCAGAGGCAGCACGCCCATGCCGACCAGGTTGGAGCGGTGGATGCGTTCGAAGCTCTCCACGATCACCGCCCGCACGCCCAGCAGCAGGGTGCCCTTGGCCGCCCAGTCGCGCGAGGAACCGGTGCCGTACTCCTTGCCGGCGATTACCACCAGCGGGGTCCCCTCGGCCTGATAACGCATGGAGGCGTCGTAGATCGACATCGGTTCGCCATCCGGCAGGTGCCGGGTGACGCCGCCCTGGGTGCCGGGCGCCAGCAGGTTGCGCAGGCGCACGTTGGCGAAGGTGCCGCGCATCATCACCTCGTGGTTGCCGCGCCGCGAACCGTAGGAGTTGAAGTCGGCGGGCTTGACGCCCTGTTCTTCGAGGTAACGGGCAGCGGGGCTGTCGGGCGCGATGGAGCCGGCCGGCGAAATATGGTCGGTGGTCACGGAATCCCCCAGCAGGGCCAGGACCCGTGCGCCTTCGATATCCGGGGTCTCGGCCGGCGTCATGCCCATGCCGTCGAAATAGGGTGGCTTGCGCACGTAGGTGGAGTCTTCCTGCCACTCGAAACGGTCGCCCGCGGGGGCCTCGAGGTTGCGCCAGCGGTCCTCGCCGGTATAGAGGTCGCCATAGGCACTGGTAAAGCTGCCGGCACCGACGTGACGATCCACCTGCTCACGGATTTCCTGCGAACCGGGCCAGATGTCCTTGAGATAGACCGGATTGCCGGCGTCATCCTCGCCCAGCGGATCGTTGTAGAGGTCCAGGTTGGTGCGGCCCGCCAGGGCATAGGCGACCACCAGCGGGGGCGAGGCGAGGAAGTTCATCTGCACCTCGGAATGGATGCGGCCTTCGAAATTCCGGTTGCCCGAGAGCACCGAGGAGACCACCAGGTCATCCTTGATGATGGCCTCGCTGATCGCTTCGGGCAACGGGCCGGAATTGCCGATGCAGGTGGTGCAGCCGTAGCCCACTACGTGGAAGCCCAGGTCTTCCAGGTCCTCCAGCAGGCCGGCATTCTGCAGATAATCGGTGACCACGCGCGACCCGGGGGCGAGCGAGGTCTTGACCCACGGCTTGACCTTCAGACCCCGCTCGCGCGCCTTGCGGGCGACCAGGCCCGCACCCAGCATCACCGACGGATTGGAGGTGTTGGTGCAGGAGGTGATCGCCGCGATCACCACGTCGCCGTGGTCCAGGGTGAAGGTCTCGCCGTTCATCTCGATGGCGGTGTGGTGCGGTTCCTCCGCCTGATGCTCCACGCCCACCGCGGTATGACCGCCCTCGGCCGCAAAGCGCTCGGCTTCGGCCGGTTCGTCGGCCCCCGAGGCGCGTTCCTTCAGCAGGGTATCCAGGTGCTGGCTGATCATGGCTCCGGCGCGGCCCAGCGGGATGCGGTCCTGGGGCCGTTTGGGGCCCGCGAGGCTGGGTTCAACCGTGGACAGGTCGAGTTCCAGCAGGTCACTGTAGCGCGCCACCGGGGCGCTGTCGTCGCGCCACAGGCCCTGTTCGCGGGCATAGGACTCGATGAACCGGACGTGGCCTTCTTCGCGGCCGGTCAGGCGCAGGTACTCCAGGGTTTCGTCGTCGATCGGGAAGATCCCGCAGGTCGCGCCGTATTCCGGAGCCATGTTCGCGATGGTTGCGCGGTCGGCCAGCGGCAGATCGGCCAGGCCGTCGCCGAAGAACTCGACGAACTTGCCGACCACGCCGTGCTTGCGCAGCTGCTCGACGATCACCAGCACCAGGTCGGTGGCGGTGGCGCCCTCGGCCAGCTTGCCGGTCAGGCGGAAGCCGACCACCTGCGGGATCAGCATGGAGATCGGCTGTCCGAGCATGGCGGCCTCGGCCTCGATCCCGCCCACGCCCCAGCCCAGCACGCCCAGGCCGTTGATCATGGTGGTGTGCGAGTCGGTGCCGACGAGCGTGTCGGGATAGGCCATGCAGCTGCCGTCGGCGCGGTCCTCGAGGAACACGGTGCGCGCCAGGTACTCCAGGTTGACCTGGTGCACGATGCCGGTATCCGGGGGCACGACCTTGAAGGTCTCGAACGCCTGCTGGCCCCACTTGAGGAAGCTGTAGCGTTCGCGGTTGCGCGAATACTCCAGCTCGGCGTTCAGGTTCATTGCATCCGGATTGCCGTAGGCGTCGACCTGCACCGAGTGGTCGATCACCAGTTCCGCCGGCTGCAGCGGCGCGATCTTCGCCGGATCGCCGCTGAGGTCTTCCATCGCATCGCGCATTGCGGCCAGGTCGACCACCGCCGGGACCCCGGTGAAATCCTGCAGCAGCACGCGTGCCGGGCGGAACGCGATCTCGCGCGCGGGTTCCGCGGCCGGGTCCCAGTCGAGCAGCCCCTCGATGTCGTCGCGGGTGATGGTGCGCCCGTCTTCGTGGCGCATCAGGTTTTCCAGCAGCACCTTGAGCGCGAAGGGCAGGGTCTGCGCGCGCGGGTCGTCGGCGATCGGGACGTACTGGCACTCGTGTCCGCCGGCGGACAGGGTGCGGGTGTTCCGGGGCATAGCGTCGCTCATGATGCGTCCATCCGATTCAGGTGTTGAGACGTTGAAGAATGCGGTCGGCCTCGTTCATCAGGCGCTTGCGCCCGAACAGGAGCTTCCAGCGCGAGCCGCCGGCCTGGCGCCAGAGCACGGCGCCGCGGATGCCGGCCAGCAGCAGCGCGCGAATACGGGCCGCGGTATCCGGGTTGGATAGATTGTTCTGTTCGCCCTGGACGATGATGCGGGGGCCGAGCTCGGAGATGGTCTCCTTGTAAATCTCGCCCAGCCGCGAGATTACGCTCTCGTGAGTCAGGGTGAAGTAGTCCACCTGACGCTGGGCGCCCTGCAGGCCGTCGGCCAGCTGCTGCATCATGTCGCCGCGCTTCTGCAGCTTGCGCTCGAGAAAGATCAGCCCCACCGCATAGCGGGTAATCTCCATGTCCGGCGGCTTGCCGCCGCTTTCCAGCTGGGTCCGTACGCGTTCCAGCCCGGTACGCAGGCTGACTTCGCCGCGATAGATCTCCTCGGGCGTGGTCGCGTCGAAGGCGAACAGGCTCCCGATCAGGACCTCCAGCTCGTATTCGTCGCAGGAGCCTCGCCAGGCCAGGTCCTTGACCAGGCTCGCGGCCTGGAAGATGGCCGCCAGTGCCAGGGTGCGGTTGTGGTCGCTGCGCTCCAAGCCGTGTCCGTCCGGGTCTGGGTATCAGGGCTCGCACTATACCGGAAACCGGCCGCCGGACTCATGCCCCGGCGGCCACCGGGGTGTCCGAGGGCAGGGTGCGGCGCGTGGCGATCACCCCCCCGCCGAGACAGGTACCGTCGTGGTAGAACACCACGGACTGACCGGGTGTCGCCGCACGCTGGGGCTGATCGAAGACTACCCGGGTGCGTCCGCCCGCCGCCAGGTGGATGCGACAGTCCTGCAGTGGCTGGCGGTGACGCAGGCGTGCCTGCAGGCGCTCGCCTTCGGCGGGCACGCGATGGATCCAGTGCACGGGTTCGGTCGTCAGTTCCGGGCTCATCAGCAGCGGATGGGCCGAATCCTGCGCCACGATCAGGCGGTTGCCCGCGAGGTCCTTGTCGACCACGTACCACGGGGCATCGGCCGCGCCCTCGACCCCGCCGATGCCCAGCCCCTGGCGCTGGCCGAGGGTGTAGAACATCAGGCCGTGATGCCGCGCGATTGCGCGACCGTCCGGCGTACAGATGTCGCCCTCGCTGCCTTCCAGGTAGCGGGCCAGGAATTCGCGGAACGGACGTTCGCCGATGAAGCAGATGCCGGTGGAATCCTTGCGCGCGTGATTGGGCAGGCCGTGCTCGTATGCCAGCTCGCGCACCCGTTCCTTGGGCAGGTCGCCCAGCGGGAAGCGAGCCGGACGCAGCTGTGCCTGATCCAGGGCGTGCAGGAAATAGGTCTGGTCCTTGTTGGCGTCCGCGGCGAGTCGCAGTTCGCTGTGGTCGGGGCCGTGCCAGGCGCGGGCGTAGTGTCCGGTGGCGATGGCGTCGGCGCCCAGGGCCTGCGCCTGCTCGAGGAAAGAACGGAACTTGATCTCGCGGTTGCACAGGATGTCCGGGTTGGGGGTGCGGCCGGCGCGGTACTCGTGGAGAAAGTGGTTGAAGACCCGCTGGCGGTAATCCTCCGCGAAGTTTGCCTTGTGCAACGGGATCTCCAGCGTGGCCGCGACCTCGCGGGCCATCGCGTAGTCGTCCTCGGCCGCGCACTGGCCGTCGGTGTCGTCGTCTTCCCAGTTCTTCATGAACAGGCCCTCCACGCGTTGGCCGGCTTCCACCAGGCGCAGGGCGGCGACGGCCGAGTCCACGCCGCCGGAGAGCCCGACGATAATTCGTTCACTGGTGGCCATGCCGCTCATTCCTCGGGGCGTGCGGGGGCGGGCCGCACGTTGTCGACGAGTTCGCCGGCGGATTCCAGCGGCAGGCGCAGACCCGATTCCCAGCGTCGCAGGCTGCGGGCCACCAGCGGGCTGCGCAGGGGGTGATCGTTCAGCGCGGTGGCGGCTTCCAGCCAGTGGGTGGCGAGGATTGCGGGGTCGCGGCGGATCGGCTGCGCCGGTGTCGACACCGTGCCGGTGAAGGCCACGCGCAGGATGACCGCGCCGTCGGCCAGACGCAGCAGGTCGCAGCCCAGCGAGTGCTGCGGGGTGAATTCGAGGGCCGTCTCTTCGCGGACCTCGCGCCGCACCGCGGCGATCAGGTCCTCGTCCGGGTCGAGATGGCCCGCGGGCTGATTGAGGACGCGCAGGCCCGCATCCTCTTCCTCTACAAACAGGAAACGGCCTTGATCCTCTATGACCGCGGCGACGGTGATATGGCAGCGCAGGCGTTCATTCATGACGCAATGATACCCGCCGCCCGGCGGCGAAGGCCACGGAGGCCATGTATAATCGGCGGCATCCAAATCCCAATGACACGGCGCTGCAAAAGGAGTCTTCATGGCGTACCAGCACATTCGCATCCCGGAGAAAGGCCAACCCATCGAGGTGGGCCAGGACGGCGGCCTGGTGGTGCCCGACCACCCGGTGATCCCCTATATCGAGGGGGACGGCATCGGCGTGGACATCACCCCGGTGATGCGCCGGGTGACGGATGCGGCGGTGGAGAAGGCCTATGGCGGCCGGAAGGCGATCGAGTGGATGGAAGTCTATGCCGGCGAGAAGGCCACGCAGGTCTACGACGATGACTCCGGTCTGCCCGATGAGACGCTGGATGCGGTGCGCGAATACAAGGTTTCGATCAAGGGCCCGCTGACCACTCCGGTGGGCGGCGGCTTCCGTTCGCTGAACGTGGCGCTGCGGCAGAAGCTGGATCTGTATGTCTGTCTGCGTCCGGTGCGCTACTACAAGGGTACGCCCAGCCCGCTGAAAGAACCGGAAAAGACCGACATGGTGATCTTCCGCGAGAACTCGGAGGATATCTATGCCGGCATCGAGTTCGAATCCGGCACGTCCGAGGCGAAAAAGCTCATCGACTTCCTGCAGGACGAAATGGGCGTGCGCGAGATCCGCTTCCCGGATACCGCGGGGATCGGCGTGAAGCCGGTTTCCAGCGAGGGCACGAAGCGGCTGGTGCGCAAGGCCATCCAGTACGCGATCGACAATGACCGCCCGTCGGTGACCCTGGTGCACAAGGGCAACATCATGAAATTCACCGAGGGCTCCTTCAAGGCCTGGGGCTATGAGCTGGCGCGCGAGGAATTCGGTGCCGAGGACCTCGACGGTGGCCCGTGGCAGGTGTTCAGGAACCCGAAGACCGGTCGCGAGATCGTGATCAAGGACGTCATCGCCGATGCCTTCCTGCAGCAGATCCTGCTGCGCCCGGAGGATTACTCGGTGATCGCCACCCTGAACCTGAACGGGGACTACATCTCCGACGCCCTGGCCGCCCAGGTCGGCGGGATCGGTATCGCCCCCGGGGCCAACATCTCGGACACCACCGCGATGTTCGAGGCCACGCACGGTACCGCGCCCAAGTATGCCGGCCAGGACAAGGTCAATCCGGGCTCGCTGGTGCTGTCGGCCGAGATGATGCTGCGCCACCTGGGCTGGACCGAGGCGGCGGATCTCGTGGTGCGCGGCATGGAGGGCGCGATCGCTGCCGGCGAGGTGACGTATGACTTTGCGCGGCTGATGGACGGGGTGGAACCGATCGCCTGCTCCGCCTTCGGCGAGGCGATGATCCGCCACATGGATGGCTGAACGCCCCGGGCGCGGGCAGCCAGTGGAGATGCAGCCTGCGGGAGGCCAGCCAGTGGTGGGAGGCCTGCCCCTGTGGGAGCGCAGCCTCTGCGCGATCAGGCATGGCTGATCGGCCAAGGGGCTGGCCTCCCACAGGGGCAGGGCCTCCCGCAGGGGCAGGCCTCCCGCGCCATGCGGACACTTGGCAAGCGCCGGGAACCGTTCGATGATGTCAGGACTCTACAGAAATGAACACGCGGTGCCCGAGGGCGCCACGAGTGCGAGCTGGACCGAGAAATGAGTGACGACAAGCCCCGCCAACCCGATCACGACGATTCCGTTGCGGTCGACGAATCGAGGCCGGAACTCAAGCCACCACGGCAGTACAAGGTCGTGTTGAACAACGACGACTACACGCCGATGGAATTCGTGGTGGAGGTCCTGGAGACCTTCTTCGGCATGGATCGCGAGAAGGCCACCCGGGTGATGCTGCAGGTGCATACCCGGGGCAAGGGCGTGTGCGGCATCTATACCCGCGATGTCGCCGAGACCAAGGTGGCCCAGGTGAATGAATACGCCCGGAGCCATCAGCACCCACTGCTATGCTCGATGGAGGAGGCCTGACCCCCATGCTCGACAAGGAACTCGAATTCAGTCTGAACCTGGTCTTCAAGGAGGCCCGCGAGAAACGCCACGAGTTCGTGACCGTGGAGCACTTGCTGATGGCCCTGGCCCAGAACCCCAGTGCAGCCACCGTACTGCGTGCCTGCGGTGCGGATCTTGACCGGATCCGCGACGAACTGGAGGCCTACATCGACGAAAACACCCCGCGGATCCCGCCGAACGACACGCGCGAGACCCAGCCGACCCTCGGTTTTCAGCGGGTCCTGCAGCGCGCGGTGTTCCACGTGCAGTCCAGTGGTCGCAAGGAGGTCTCCGGGGCCAACGTCCTGGTGGCGCTGTTCGGCGAGCAGGACAGTCAGGCGCTGTACGTGCTGGGCCAGCAGAACATCTCGCGTCTGGACGTGGTCAACTTCATTTCCCACGGTATCTCGAAGGTCGGCGAGGACGAGCTCGGCCAGATTCACCAGGAGCAGGCGGAGGAATCCTCCGAGCAGCAGGGCGAGACGGTGACTGAAGAAAAGACCAACGCGCTGCAGCTGTACGCGACCAACCTCAACGAGAAGGCGCGTAACGACGAGATCGACCCGCTGATCGGGCGGGACCACGAGATCGAGCGCACCATCCAGATCCTGTGCCGGCGGCGCAAGAACAACCCGCTGCTGGTGGGCGAGGCCGGGGTCGGCAAGACCGCGATCGCCGAGGGGCTGGCGCGGCGTGTGGTCGATGGCCAGGTGCCGGAAGCGATCGAGGAAGCCACGGTCTATGCCCTGGACCTGGGCGCGCTGGTGGCCGGAACCAAGTATCGCGGCGATTTCGAGAAGCGTCTGAAGGGCGTGCTGGCCCAGCTGAAGAAGGAACCCGCCGCGGTCCTGTTCATCGACGAGATCCACACCATCATCGGGGCGGGGGCCGCCTCGGGCGGGGTGATGGACGCGTCGAACCTGATCAAGCCGATGCTGGCCTCCGGTGAGCTCAAGTGCATCGGTTCGACCACGTATCAGGAATACCGTGGCATCTTCGAGAAGGACCGCGCGCTGGCGCGGCGCTTCCAGAAGATCGAGGTGCCGGAACCGACGGTGGACGAGACCTACCAGATCCTGCGCGGGCTCAAGTCGCGCTTCGAGTCGCACCACAACGTGCGCTTTACCAAGCCGGCGTTGCAGGCCGCGGCGGAGCTGTCGGACCGCTACATCACCGATCGCTTCCTGCCGGACAAGGCGATCGATCTGATCGACGAGGCCGGAGCCAGTCGCCAGCTGTTGCCGGTGAGCCAGCGCAAGAAGACCATCGGCGTGCAGGACATCGAGAACATCGTGGCCAAGATCGCGCGCATCCCGCCGAAATCGGTGTCCAGCACCGACAAGGAGACCCTGCGCAACCTGGAACGCAACCTGAAGATGACGGTGTTCGGCCAGGATGAGGCGATCGGCACCCTGAGCACGGCCATCAAGATGTCGCGCTCCGGCCTGGGTGACCAGGACAAGCCGATCGGTTCCTTCCTGTTCGCCGGTCCGACCGGTGTCGGCAAGACCGAGGTCACGCGTCAGCTGGCCCAGCAGATGGGCATCCATCTGGCCCGCTTCGACATGTCCGAATACATGGAGCGCCACACGGTCTCGCGGCTGATCGGTGCGCCGCCGGGTTATGTCGGCTACGACGAGGGCGGCCTGCTGACGGACGCCATCCTCAAGCATCCGCATTCGGTGTTGCTGCTGGACGAGATCGAAAAGGCGCACCCGGACGTGTTCAACGTGCTGCTGCAGGTGATGGACCACGGCACGCTGACCGACGCCAACGGAAGGGAAGTGGATTTCCGCAACGTGATCCTGGTGATGACCACCAACGCCGGTGCCGAAGCGGCTTCGCGGCCGTCGGTGGGCTTTACCCGCAAGGATCACTCCACTGACGCGATGGAGGCCATCAAGCGGACCTTCACCCCGGAATTCCGCAACCGTCTGGATGCCACCATCCAGTTCGGCCCGCTGGACGAGGCGACCATCCTGAACGTGGTCGACAAGTTCCTCACCCAGCTCCAGGCCCAGCTGGACGAGAAGAAGGTGACCCTGACGGTGGAATCCGAGGCGCGCGCCTGGCTGGCCGAACACGGCTACGACGCCCAGATGGGTGCGCGGCCGATGGGACGGACCATCCAGGAGCACATCAAGAAGCCGCTGGCGGACGAACTCCTGTTCGGCAAGCTGGCGCAGGGTGGCGAAGTGACCGTGCGCCTGGGCGAGGACGGCCTCGAGATGGACATCCACGAACCCGCCGTCTCTTCCTGACCCGACCGCGACGGGGACACTGCGAGCCTGTGGTGTCCCTCACGAAAAAGGCCGGCACCCCTCGGGGCGCCGGCCTTTTGCATGCCGGAGAGACTGTGGCGCGCTTACTTGTTGCGGTAGACGATGCGACCCTTGCTCAGGTCGTAGGGCGTCATCTGCACGATGACCTTGTCGCCGCGCAGGATCCGGATGTAGTGCTTGCGCATCTTCCCGGAGATGTGCGCGGTGATCGTGTGCCCGTTCTCGAGCTCCACCCGGAAGGTGGTGTTGGGGAGCGTCTCGACGACGGTCCCTTCGAGCTCGATTTCGTCTTCCTTCGCCATGCAGTTCCTCGCGTAATGAATCAGGGTTGCGACATTATGCGGATGCGCGGGCGGAACTCAAGGGAAACGCCGGCGTTTTTCGTTCTATGGACATGGTATCGGTCGCGTTTCGGGGTTTGCCGGGGGCGGCGTCAGCGCCTAAACTACGCCCGCTTTCTCATCCAGTGAATTTCGGACACGAACCATGACAGTTTCCTGGGCAGCGGTTTTTCCGGGACAGGGGTCCCAGTCGGTGGGCATGCTCGCCGATGTCGGCGATGATTTCGCCGTGGTGCGCGATACCTTTCAGGAAGCCTCGGACTGCCTGGATGCCGACCTGTGGAGCCTGGTACAGCACGGACCGGCGGAACAGCTCGACGAGACCCGCTGGACCCAGCCGGTGATGCTGGCGGCCGGCGTGGCCTGCTGGCGGATGCTGCGTGAACAGGGGGTGCCGGAGCCCATGGCGGTGGCCGGCCACAGCCTGGGCGAGTACAGCGCCCTGGTCGCGGCCGGGGCCCTGCGGTTTCGGGATGCGGTGAGTCTGGTCGCCGAGCGCGCCCGGGCCATGCAGGACGCCGTGCCCGCAGGGGAGGGAGCCATGGCCGCGATCCTTGGCCTGGAGGACGCTGACGTGATCGCCCTGTGCGAGGCACAGGCCGACGGTGACACTCTGGAGGCGGTGAACTTCAATGCGCCGGGACAGGTGGTGATCGCCGGCACGGCCGGGGCCGTGGACCGCGCGGTGTCGGCGGCTCGCGATGCGGGCGCCAAACGGGCGCTGAAGCTGCCGGTGTCGGTCCCCTCCCACTGTGCGTTGATGCGCCCGGCGGCCGAACGTCTGCAGGCGGTGCTGGACAATACCGAATTCCGTGCCCCGCAGATCCCCGTGTGGCAGAACGCGACCGCCGCACCGGCGAGCGACGTGGACAGCCTGAAGGCCCGTCTGGCGGAGCAGCTGTACCGCCCGGTGCGCTGGGTGGAAACCGTGCAGGGGCTGCGCGATGCGGGCGCCGGCGTGCAGGTGGAATGTGGTCCCGGTCGGGTGCTGACCGGGCTGGCGAAACGCATCGACCGTTCGATTGATCATCCGGACGTGGCCGATCGGGCCACCCTGGAAAGCGTCCGTGACCGGCTGACCGCCGGCTGACCGCCCATTTCCCAACAGCAAGGAAACCGTTGATGTCGGAAAACCAACGAATCGCTCTCGTGACCGGGGCGAGCCGCGGCATTGGCGCGGCCATCGCCCGCCGTCTGGCGGAACAGGGCATGCAGGTGGTGGGCACCGCCACCAGTGACGCCGGCGCCGGCCGGATCTCGGAGGCCCTGGCCCCCTGGGGTGGCCGCGGGGTCGCCATGGACGTCACCGATGCCGAATCGGTCAGGACCGCGCTGGAGGACATTCAGGCGACCGAGGGCGCCATCGAGGTGCTGGTGAACAACGCGGGCATCACCCGCGACAACCTGTTCATGCGCATGAAGGACGAGGACTGGGATGCGGTGATCGACACCAACCTCACCGCGGCCGCCCGGCTCACGCAGAAAGTGATCAAGGGCATGATGAAGGCCCGCCGCGGGCGGGTGGTCCTGATCGGCTCGGTGGTCGGGACGGCCGGGAATGCCGGACAGACCAACTACGCCGCGGCCAAGGCCGGGCTGGCCGGCTTCGCCCGCTCCCTGGCGCGCGAGGTGGGTGCCCGCAACATCACCGTCAACACGGTGGCCCCCGGGTTCATCGACACCGACATGACGCGCGAGCTGGACGAGGCGACGCGCGAACGTCTGCTGGGCGAGATCCCGCTGGGCCGGCTGGGTGATGCCGAAGAAGTGGCCGCGGCGGTGGGCTTTCTGGCGTCCGACGAGGCCGGGTACATTACCGGCGAGACCTTGCACGTCAATGGTGGCATGTTCATGCACTGAGCCACGGGCCCGTTACGCGTAGCCCTCCGCCGGGGTTGTGGATCACGGCGGTGCTTTTCAATAGAATGGCGGACCTTTACCGGACCCGCCTCATATCCAAGGGGATGTTTCAACCATGAGCAGCATTGAAGAACGCGTCAAGAAAATCGTTGTCGAGCAGCTGGGAGTCAAGGAAGAGGATGTCACGAACGCCGCCGCTTTCGTCGACGATCTGGGCGCGGACTCGCTTGACACCGTCGAACTCGTGATGGCGCTCGAGGAGGAATTCGAAACGGAAATCCCCGACGAGCAGGCCGAAAAGATCACCACCGTGCAGCAGGCGATCGACTACATCAACGAGCACGCCAAGGACTGATCCGGTCCATGGTCGCGGCGATGGGGTGCGCGCCCGTGCCGGGCGCCCCCTTTTCGTCGTCTGCGTGCAGCCGTCTTTCGAGGGAGAACATCATTGGCTAAGCGACGTGTTGTGGTCACCGGCCTCGGCATCGTGTCCCCGGTCGGATCCACCATCGACCAGGCCTGGTCCAGCATCAAGGCCGGGAAGAGCGGGATCACGCCCATCGACGTGTTCGATGCCTCGGACATGCCGGTCAAGATTTCCGGCGCGGTGCGGGACTTCAATGCCAATGACTATGTCCCGGTCAAGGACCAGAAGAAGATGGACACGTTTGTCATCTATGGTCTGGCGGCGGGGCTCCAGGCCCTGGATGATTCCGGGCTGTCCGCGGACAGTTCCGATCCGGAGCGGATCGGGGTCGCGATCGGTTCCGGCATCGGGGGGCTGCCCTACATCGAGCGTTCCTACGGGGCCTACCTGAAGGGCGGGGCCCGCAAGATCTCCCCGTTCTTCGTGCCCAGCGCCATCATCAACATGGTGGCGGGCAATCTCTCCATCATGCGGGGACTGGAGGGGCCGAACATCTCCATCGTCTCCGCCTGTGCCACCGGCACCCACAACATCGGTGACGCCGCGCGCATGATTGCGTATGGCGATGTCGACGCGATGGTTGCAGGCGGGGCCGAGATGGCCACCACGCCGCTGGGCATTGGCGGCTTTGCCGCGGCGCGCGCGCTGTCGACCCGCAACGACGACCCCGCCCGCGCCTCGCGGCCATGGGACGCCGACCGGGACGGTTTCGTACTCAGTGACGGGGCCGGGGTCATGGTCCTTGAGGAGTACGAGCACGCGAAGGCCCGCGGTGCGAACATCTACTGCGAAATCGCCGGGTTTGCCTGGAATTCCGATGCCCACCACATGACCCAGCCGGTCGAGGACGGCAGCGGGGCATCCAAGTGCATGGTGCGGGCGATGAAGGACGCGGGCGTTGAGGCGGAGGAAGTGGGGTACGTGAACGCCCACGGGACCTCCACCCCGGCCGGGGATCTGGCCGAGACCGAGGGGCTCAAGCGGACCTTCGGCGATCATGCGAAGAACCTTCTGGTCAATTCGACCAAGTCCATGACCGGACACCTGCTGGGTGCCGCGGGCGGGATCGAGGGTGTGTTTACCGCGCTGGCCCTGCGTGATCAGGTCTCGCCGCCAACCATCAACCTGGACAACCCGGGCGAGGGCTGCGATCTGGATTATGTCGCCAACGAGGCCCGTGACATGAACACCCGCGTGGCGCTTTCCAACTCCTTCGGATTCGGCGGCACTAACGGAACCCTGGTGTTCCGCGCCATCTGACGCCGGCCTCGCGCGGGCATGGCCGTCGAAAGGCTGCCCTCGGGGATCGATCTGGCGATCCTCGCAGGGCGTTTTCCCCAGCGTTATCCGCATCTGCTGGAGTCGGCCCTGATCGGGCAGGCGCCGGCGCGCTTTTCCATCCTGTTTGCGTTCCCCGGGCGCACGCTGGACGCCGGCGATGGCGACGCATTGCTGGCAGCGGCCGATGTCGATCTGGGGTCTCCGCCGACGGCGTACACGCCGGCCCCCGAACATGCCCACCTGCCGTTCTTCGGGGGCTGGTTCCTCTATGTGGGCTACGAATTCGCCTGGTACCTGGAACCGGCGCTGGGATACTGCGCACCGGATCCGTGGTTGCCGACGGCCGTTGCGACGCGGTTTCCCGCCGCGCTGATCCGCGATCATCACGAAGGGGTCACCTGGTGGGTGGATGCCGGGGATGATCGCGCGCGACGCGAGCAGCTGGAGGCCGATCTGGCGGTGGTGGCGGCGGATGCCGCGGCGGGCCCGGGTGGCGGCCACCTGCCGGCGCTGCAGATGGAGGAGGACGATCCCGAATATTACCGCGCGGCCGTGCGCGGGGCGCTGGAGTACATCCGCGCCGGGGATACCTTCCAGGCCAACCTGTCACGCGAATGGCACGCGCGTGCGAACCGGCCCCTGGATACCGGCGAGCTCTATCGGCGCCTGCGGGGTGCCAACGCTGCGCCGTTCGCGGCCTGGCTGCGGCTGCCGGGAGCGGAGGTGATCAGCTCCTCGCCGGAACGTCTGGTATCGGCGCAGGACGGTGTGGCGGAAACCCGGCCGATCGCCGGGACCCGCAGGCGCGATCCGGATGCGCGGGCCGATCGTGAGCTGTATGGCGAACTGGAGGTCAACCTCAAGGAGCGCGCCGAGCACGTCATGCTGGTGGACCTGGAACGCAACGATCTGGGTCGCGTGGCGCGCACCGGCAGCGTGCGGGTCGCCGAGCTGATGACCATCGAGAGCTACCGCCGGGTCCATCACATCGTCTCCAGCATCACGGCTCGGCTGCGGCCGGGGACGCGCGCGGAACAACTGCTGCGCGCGACTTTCCCCGGCGGGACCATCACCGGATGCCCCAAGATCCGCTCCATGCAGGTGATCCAGGAACTGGAAGGCCGGGTGCCGCGCGGCGCCTACACCGGATCCTGTGGTTATGTCAGTGATCATGGTCGCATGGATACCAATATCCTGATCCGTACCCTGGTGGTTCGGGATCGGGAACTGCGTTTTCGCGCCGGTGCCGGGATCGTCGCCGATTCGGACCCCGACCAGGAGCTGGAAGAGACGCGGCACAAGGCGCGCGGGCTGCTGGATGCACTGGGTGCCGACGTGGAGCGCGCGGGGTGAGTCGGGCGAACGGTGGTTCCGGATCGGAGGTGACGGCCGACGATCGCGGCCTGCTGCTGGGCGACGGGCTGTTCGAGACGGTGCTGGTACGTCGGGGGCATGCCTGCCTGTGGCCCCGGCATCGGGCGCGCCTCGAGCTGGGGCTGCAGCGCCTCGGCTTTCCCGCACAGGACCCGGAACGGTTGCGCGAAGAAATCGAGGCGGCGGCGGGGCCCGGGGAACGGCTGGTGCGTCTGACGCTGACCCGGGGCCGCGGCCCGCGGGGCTATGCACCTCCGGAGCAGCCGGCGGTCACCCGGCTGGTCCGTGCCGGGCCGGAGCTGTCGCGTCCGGACCCGGCGGAGGCGACGCCGCTGCGCATCGGGTTTTCGACGATACCGGCCAGCGTCAATCCGGCCCTCGGCGGGATCAAGCACCTGGGACGCCTGGAAAACGTGCTGGCGCGCATGCACTGGCGCGAGGGCGAGGATGAGGCGATCCTGGAGGACGCGGTCGGCCGGATTACCTGTGCAACGCAGGGGAACCTGTGGTTGCGCGAGGGGACTCACCTCGTGACACCGCCGGTCGACGGGGCCGGAATCGCCGGCACGCGGCGTGCCTGGGTGCTGGAAAACGCCGAGGCATTCGGCGTCAGCACCGAGGTCGCCTGGCCGACGTACGAGCGTCTGGAGGCCGCCGACGGACTGTATGTAAGCAACGCGCGGCTGGGGCTGGCCGCGGGCGTGTTGATCGGGGGCGGGGCGGCGAGGACCGAGCCTGCGGCCCTGCAGGCGCTCAGGAGGGCACTGCATGAAACGGATTAGGAAGATCATGGCGGTAACGGGCGTACTGACGCTCGTTGCGGTCGCGGCCGGGGCGCTGTGGCTGGCCGACTGGTATCGGGGCCAGCTGGAACGGCCACTGGCCCTGGAGGAGTCGCAGCGCTTCGAGCTGCAGCCGGGGACCGGGTTGCGCAGCCTCAGCCGGGAGTTCGAACGCCGCGGCTGGGTGGAGTCGGCGCGGGTGGTCGAGGTGTATGCGCGGCGACAGGGTGTGGCGGGCCGGCTCCAGGCCGGCGAGTACGCGGTGGATGCCGGGATGACCCCGGCGGAACTGGTCCAGGCCATGGCACGTGGCGACGTGGTCCGGCACCGTCTGACACTGCCGGAAGGCTGGACCGTGCGCCAGGCACTCGCTGCGGTGCGCGGGCATGATGAACTGGACCCGCCGGCGGAGTCGGTAGGGGTCCATAATCTGCCGGATGTTCTGGGCCTCGACGACATCGAGCATCCCGAAGGCTGGTTCCTGCCGGATACCTATTTCTTCGGCTCCGGGACCGACTCGCTGGACGTCCTGCGGCGTGGCCACGAGGCAATGCGGGCCACGCTGGATGCGGCCTGGGCGGGGCGTTCCGAGGATCTGCCGCTGGAGGATCCGTACGAGCTGCTGATCCTGGCCTCGATCGTGGAACGCGAGACCGGGCGCGGCGACGAGCGTGATCGGGTGGCGGCCGTGTTCGTGAATCGCCTGCGCGAGGGGATGCGGCTGCAGACCGATCCCACGCTGCTGTATGTGCAGGAGACCGGCGTGCAACGACTGACGGGCGCGGAGCTGGAGCGGGATCATCCGTACAACACCTATACCCGGCCAGGGCTTCCGCCGACGCCCATCGCACTGCCGGGCCGGGCCGCCATCGAAGCGGCCGCGCGGCCGGCGGACACCCGGGAGTTCTTTTTTGTCTCGCGCAATGATGGAAGCCACCATTTTTCCGAGACCTATCGCGAACATCGCGAGGCCGTGATTCGCTATCAGCTGGATGGCGACGCGAGCCGCTACGGCCGAAGGGGACGTTGATGACGGGGCAATTCCTGACCCTCGAGGGCATCGAAGGGGCCGGCAAGACCACCCAGATGGGAACCCTGGTCGAGGCACTGGAGGCGGCCGGCCAGCGGGTGTGCGCGACCCGCGAGCCCGGGGGCACCGGGCTGGGCGAACGCCTGCGCGGCCTGTTGCTGGATCCGGACCTGCCGGAGATGATCCCTGAAGCGGAGCTGTTGCTGATGTTCGCGGCGCGCGCGCAGCATCTCGCCGAAGTGATCCGCCCGGCCCTGGATGCGGGACAGTGGGTGGTCAGCGACCGTTTTACCGATGCGAGCTTTGCCTACCAGGGCGGCGGGCGCGGTCTGGGCGACACTCGGGTTGCAGCACTGGAGGACTGGGTGCAGGGCGATCTGCGCCCGGATCTGGTGATCCTGCTCGACATCGACCCGGCAACCGGGCTGGAGCGGGCCGTGCAGCGGGGACGTCGGGACCGCATCGAGCGCGAGGCAGAGGAATTTTTCGAACGTGCCCGCGCGGCTTACCGGCGCCGGGCCGATGCAGAACCGCAGCGCTACCTGGTGGTGGATGCCTCGGCGGATGCCGCCACCGTGGCACAGCGGATGCTCGAGGGGCTGCGCTGCCGCGGTCTGCTGGAGGCGTCCACGTGAACGAGCCGGGCGCGGTGCCGCCGTGGCTCGCGCAGCCCTGGGAGACGCTGGTGCAGCGTGCGGCGGCCGGGCATCTGCCCGGTGGCCTGCTGGTCACCGGCGCCGAGGGCGTGGGCAAGGGCCTGCTGGTTACGGCCCTGCTCCAGCGCCTGTTCTGCGAACGGGCTGCGGGCACGCAGCCGGCCTGCGGGGAATGTGGCGGGTGCCGCAGTTTTGTCGGGGGCGTGCATCCGGAGCTGCACGACGTGATGCCGCCGGAGTCGGGCAAGGACATCCCGGTGGATGCCGTGCGCGAAGCCGGTGAGTTCCTGGCGCTCAGCGGCTCCGGTGACTGGCGCGTGCTGCGGCTGCATCCGGCGGACGCCATGAACGCGAGTGCGGCCAATGCGCTGCTCAAGACACTGGAAGAGCCCCCGGCGGGCGGGCTGATCGTTCTCGAGAGCGCGCGACCCTCGGCCCTGCCGGCCACCATTCGCAGCCGCTGCCAGGATCTGCATCTTCCGTCGCCGGATCTCGAGGCCGCACGTGACTGGCTGGCCGCCGGCGCGCCGGAGCCTGCGGCGGTGGACGAGGCCTGGGCGGCCAGCCTCGGACGCCCGGTGGTCGCGGCCGAACTCCTGGCGGATCCCGAGCGTCACGCCGCCTGGCGACAGGAACGTGAGGCCCTCGCGGAACTGTTGCAGGCTCGTGAGCTGCATTCGGCGGTCACGCAGCTGGCGCGCTGCAACCTGGAGACTCTGCTGCCGCGCTGGCAGGCCCTGCTGTTGTCGGCCCAGCGCTGGCTGGCGAGCGGCGAGGTGGATCGATTCGGCGCGCAGTTCCCGCAGGACCGGCTGCAGGCCTTTGCCCGCGAGCGCGGGGCGCGGGGACTGGCCTCGCTGGTCCAGGAATCGCGGCGCTGGCAGCGCCAGGCGCGCGCGCAGCTGAACCCGCAGCTGCGGCTGGAAGACATGGCGGCGGCCATGCTGGCGCAGACGACGGCGGGGCGGCTGGCATCCCGGGGGCGCTCCGGGGCATACTGAGCGCCGCTGCAAAAACCACTGTGGAAATCGGGGAGGGCTCATGGCCGGGCAAGGGATGCTGACCTTGGCAATCAAGGAAAAACCCGCGCTGTATGCGGCGTACATGCCCTTTGTGAGCAACGGCGGGCTGTTCATTCCTACCGACAAGTCGTACAAGCTGGGCGATCAGGTCTTCCTGCTGCTGTCCCTGCTGGACGACGGCGATCGCCTGCCAACGCCCTGTACGGTGGTGTGGATCACCCCGCCACGGGCCCAGGGCAACCGCCTGCGCGGTATCGGAGTCCAGTTCAACACCTCCGACAAGGGGCAGACCCGCCGCCGCATCGAGGATCACCTGGGCGGCATGCTCAATTCGGATCGCAAGACTCACACCTTCTGAACGGCCTTACCGGACCGGCAGGGCCTCGCGCAGTCCCTCCACCGCGCGGTCCAGGTCCGCGGTCTCGTGGTAGAAATGCGGGGAGAAACGGATCCCGCCGCCGCGCATGGCGCACAGGATGCCATCCGCCTGCAGCCGGTGGTAAACGGTCTCCAGGGGGGTGTCCCCCAGCAGCCCCGCGGAGGGCCGGAAGGTCAGGATGCCGGCGCGGCGGTGGCGGGCACTGAGGATTTCGCAGCCCAGCCCGCGCAGGCGATCCTCGAGATGCAGCCAGTGCTCCCGGATCTCTTCGTCCACCCGGTCCATGCCGGTTTCCAGCAACAGCGACAGACTGCCGTGGAGCGCCTGGATGCCCAGCATGTTGGGGCTGCCGGGCTCGAAACGCCGGGCGCCGGGCGAGGGCGTCAGCGCGGGATTGTCGAAGTCCCCGGCGTGCTCGAGCATGTGCCAGCCGTATTCGTTCAGCTCCAGGCGATCACGGACCTCGGGATTGACGTAGAACAGACCGATGCCCTCCGGCGCGAGCATCCACTTGTGCGCGTCGGCCATCACGAAATCGGCACGGCATCCCGGCGCGTCAAAGGGCAGGGCGCCCAGATGCTGGATGGCGTCCACGCAGAACATAATGCCGCGCCCGTGCAGCTCGTTACCGAGGAACTGCACGTCCATGCGCAGGCCCGAGTCATAGCGCACCGCACTCGCGGACACCAGGGCCGTGGCATGGTCGCAGGCCCTTAGCAGATCCAGCTCGGGCTCCTCGCCGATGGCGACCTCCCGGACTTCCAGGTCGTAACGTTCGGCAGCGGCGTGCCATACCACGCGGTTGGAGGGAAACTCCCCCTCGGGAATCACGATGTTCTGCCCCGATCGCCAGGGCAGACCGAAGGCCACCATGGACAGCGCCTCCGAGGTGTTCTTCACGAAGGCCACGTCTTCCGCTTCGGGGGCACCGATCAATTGCCGCGCCAGCTCCCGAGTGGCCCTGATGGTTTCCAGCCAGCGTCCATAACCCCGCGAGCCGTGATGCAGGTTCTCGCGGGCGAAGGCCTCGACCGCTTCGGCGGTGCGCCGGGGCCACGGTCCGACCGCGGCATGGTTGAGGTGGATGATGTCCTCATGGGGGAATTCCGGGTGCATGACGCCCTCCTTTCAGGTTCGGCGAGGGTAACCCACACTGCCGCAGGGGTGGTAACCTGAGAGTCACGCGAAATCTCTTGTCCGCCCGCAAGGTGCTTGATAACGTACGCGTCGCTGTTTCCCTGACGCCGCTCACCACCGAGGCGGCAGCCCTCGCCCCGAAGGCCCGCCGTGTGACCGCCTCGGTCCCGAAGTAACCGTAATTCCCACGATCGCGACGGCCCGGAGGGGCGGAGCGGGCGCATCGACCGTCGACAGGAGGCACGGATGAATTCCGTTCTCAAGTTCTACCAGGATCCGGAAGCCGGCTCGATCGAGCCGCGCGAGTTCCAGGTCTACAACGATCGCAACCTGGACCGGATCGAGGCCCTCGAGCGTGTCCCCGAGGCCATGCGTTTCGACATGCGCGTGGTGTCCAGCGTGCTGCCATTCCGGATCAACGAGTACGTGATCGACGAGTTGATCGACTGGGACAATATCCCGGACGACCCGATGTTCCAGCTGACCTTCCCGCAGCGGGAGATGCTGTCCCCGGAAGCCTACGAGCGGATGGCTGCGCTGCATCGCCGCGGGGCCGAGCGCAAGGAGATCGCGGCCCTGGCGAAGGAGCTGCGGGACGAACTGAACCCGCATCCGGCCGGCCAGATGGAACTGAACCGGCCCAACGAGGATGACGGCGAGGTCATGAACGGCCTGCAGCACAAGTATCGCGAGACGGTGCTGTTCTTCCCCAGTCAGGGGCAGACCTGCCATTCGTACTGCACCTTCTGCTTCCGCTGGGCCCAGTTCGTGGGGGACAAGGAACTGCGTATCGCTTCTACCGATGCCGATCTGCTGCACCAGTACTTGCGCCAGCACCCGGCGATCTCCGATCTGCTGATGACCGGCGGCGATCCGATGGTCATGAAAACCAGGAACCTGCGCGGCTATCTCGAAGCCCTGCTGGACCCCGGGCTGGAGCATGTCCAGACGGTACGCATCGGAACCAAGGCGCTGTCCTTCTGGCCCTACCGTTTCGTGACCGAAAGCGATGCCGATGACCTGCTGCGGCTGCTGGAACAGCTGGTCGAAGGCGGCAAGCACGTGGCGCTGATGGCGCATTACAACCATCCCAACGAGCTGCGCACGCCGATCGCCCGCGAGGCGATCCGCCGGGTGCGTGACACCGGCGCCGAGATCCGCGCCCAGGGCCCGCTGCTGCGCCACATCAACGACGATCCGCAGGCCTGGGCCGATCTGTGGCGCGAACAGGTGCGGCTGGGGATCATCCCGTACTACATGTTCGTGGAACGCGACACCGGCGCGCGGCGCTACTTCGAGGTGCCCCTGGCGCGCGCCTGGGAGGTCTATCGCGAGGCCATGCAGCAGGTCTCGGGGCTGGCTCGCACCGCGCGCGGGCCATCCATGAGCGCCGATCCGGGCAAGGTGGAGATCCAGGGCGTGACCGAGATCCGCGGGGAGAAGGTCTTCGTGCTGCGCTTCATCCAGGGCCGCAACTCGGACTGGGTGCAGCGTCCGTTCTTTGCCCGTTACGACGAGAACGCCACCTGGCTGAATCAGCTGAAACCGGCCTTCGGTGAAGAGAAGTTCTTCTTCGAGGACGAATTCGAGGCGATGAAGGCCGGCCACGGGGTCTGATCCATGAGCAATGAAGACGTGCGCCGGCGCGACCTGCGGGCCCTGTGGCACCCCTGTACCCAGATGAAGGATTACGGGGAGGAGGGCACGCTGCCCCTGCTGCCGATCGAGCGGGGCGAGGGTGTGTGGCTGTACGACTTCGATGGCAACCGTTACCTCGACGCGATCAGTTCGTGGTGGGTGAACCTGTTTGGCCACGCCAATCCGCGCATCAACGACGCGCTCAAGGATCAGGTCGACCGCCTGGAACAGGTCATCCTGGCCGGCTGCACCCATGAGCCGGTGGTGGAGCTGAGCGAGCGCCTGATCGACATCACGCCGGCGGGCCTCGACCGGGTGTTCCTGGCCGACAACGGCTCGGCCGGCGTGGAAGCCGCGCTCAAGATGAGCTTCCATTACTGGCGCAATGTCGGCCAGCCGCAGAAGACCCGCTTCATCGGGGTCTCCAACGCCTATCACGGGGAGACCATCGGGGCACTGTCGGTCAGTGACGTGCCGCTGTACCGGCATACCTACGAGCCGCTGATGCTGGACGTGATCAATGTCCCGGGGCCCGACTGCTTCCACCGCGAGCCGGGCGAGGACTGTGCCGACGTGGCCCGCCGTCAGTTCGCGCACATGGAACAGGCCCTGGAACGCCACGCCCACGAGGTCGCCGCGGTCATCATCGAGCCGCTGGTGCAGTGCGCCGGTCACATGCGCATGTTCGACCCGGAATACCTGCGCCTGCTGCGCGAGGCCTGTGACCGTCATGGCGTGCACCTGATCGCCGACGAGATCGCGGTGGGATTCGGCCGTACCGGGACCCTGTTCGCCTGCGAGCAGGGGCCGATCACGCCCGACTTCCTGTGCCTGTCGAAGGGCCTGACCGGCGGTTATCTGCCGATGGCCGCGCTGCTGACCACGGATACGGTCTATCAGGCGTTCTACGACGATTACGAAAAGCTCAACATGTTCCTGCACTCGCATTCCTACACCGGGAACCCGCTGGCCTGCCGGGCCGCGCTGGCGACGCTGGACATCTTCGAGTCCGAACCGGTGCTGGAGCGCAATCGCGAGCTGGCCGCGCACATTGCGCGGCGCCTGGAGCCGCTGAATGATCACCCGCACGTGGCCGACGTGCGCCAGCACGGCATGATCGCCGCGGTCGAGCTGGTGCAGGACAAGGCCAGCCGGACCCCGTATCCGTGGCAGGAGCGGCGGGGCCTCGATATCTATCGCCACGGTCTGACCCGCGGGGCGCTGCTGCGCCCGCTGGGCAACGTCTCCTATCTCATGCCCCCCTACGTGATCACCGAGGAGCAGATCGACTTCCTCGTGGAGGTCATGGGCGAGGGCATCGACATCGCCACCCGCGACTGAAGCGGACCGGCATCACGCTTTCACTCCAGGGGCTTGACCACGCCGGAAGAGCGGCGCATAAAGGACCTGTACCCGCACCATGCGGACGTTTTCGTAGTCATTCATTCATTTTCGATAATTTTCGAATGACCTTCGTAACCCGTTCGCGCGCCGACTTACCAGATTTCTACTACCCGCGGGCGAGCGGCGCAGGGTGGCGGGCAGGAGTTTTCCGGAAAAGCGGCCGTTCTGCGGCCAAGGAGCTGACCGCGATGAGTGACGTCGATGCCGAGCGTTCCATCGTTTTTATCACCCCGATCACGCCACAGGCACAACTGTTTTTCGATTACGTATCCGAGCAGACCGGGATGCCGGTTACGGGGGTGGAGCCCCGGGCTCCGCGCTGGACCGAACAGCTGCTGGATTCGGCCCTGATCCTGTTTGACGCAACCGCATTGACGATGGATGACATCGCCTTTGTGGAGCAGGCCCTGGTGCACAATGACGATCTGACCATGGCGGCCTTCAACGTCCGGGACGAGAACGAGGCCGTCGATTTGCTGGATCGGCTCTACCTGCAGGGTGTCTTTTACCGAACCGACCGGGCGGAGTTGATCTGCAAGGGCATTCAGTCCCTGTTGCATGCCGACTGGTGGATGTCCCGGCACCTGATGACGCGGCTGATCCGGACGTACCGCCGTCGCCGGATCAACGTCTTCCGTCCCTCTTGTGGCCTGACACAAAGGGAGGTCCAGATCCTCCTGATGCTGGGGTCGGGAGCCACCAACCTGGAGATTTCAAAGCAGCTCTTTATCTCGGAACATACCGTAAAATCACACCTTTATAACGTTTTTCGAAAAATCGAAGTCAGGAACCGCACCCAGGCGATTGCCTGGGCGAGGGAGAATCTGGGTGTGCCGCCGGTCAACCTGACAGAAACCTGTCAGGCGATGCACGCATGATTCCCCCGGTCCGTTCTTCGCCGGGCGTTCTTGCGGGCTTGGTGGTGGCCGGGATTGTGTGCCTGGTCCCCTGGGCTTCGGTCGGGGCCGGGGAATCCTCCCCGGTGGAGGTCGATGCCCCCACGGACCTGGAAGGCGAGCCGGAGGCGGAGGCCAACGAGGGAGCCATTCTTCCATCCCGCCCTCCGCGCCCGGCCGGCGAGCCCGGGCTGGGGGCGGTGGTGGTGGACCGCACCATTACCATGATGGGCAAGACGTTCTTTCGTCGTTTCGCTCAGCTGCGGCTGGAAAGCGGCGTTTTGCAGAGTACCGATCTCACCATCGTGGAACGACCGTCGGCACGCTTCGGTAGTCAGATCTGGGTGACGACCCGGGGCAGCGAGGTGCTGTTCGCGGCGACGCTCCCGCCACGCCCGTCGGAGATCATGGGCATTGCCGACTCCGCCGCCGAGCAGGTGGAAACTGCGCTGGTGCAGCGGGAGCTCGAACGGCTGTTCCGCGACGGCAGCGACCTGGCCGACGAGGAATTCTGACCCCCGGCGGGGGGTATGAAAGACCTGCTACTTCCGCGGGCTGAACAAGTGGGAGAAAGTCCATCCGCCGCTCCATGCCTTCGGCGGATGGGCCCGCGCCCCGCATGGCACCACACTCGATACCGAGTCCATTCACTTCGAGAAGGAGTGTGCCATGAAGCCCGAACGTATCCTGATTCCCCTGGCCCTGGCGGCGGCGTTATTCGCGTCACCTGCGATGGCGGCCGATCTCCACGCCGTGGACGAACTTGCCCCTGCCAGCAGTCTGACACAGAGCGGCAGCCAGGGATCCCTGGCCATGATCGATCAGCGCGGCCGCAACAACCACGCCACCGTCGTGCAGTCCGGGGCCGGCAACGACGCCCGAGTACGCCAGCTGGGGGGCAGCCACGAGGGCACCATTGTGCAGTACGGCGTCGGCCATCAGGCCGGTCTGGATCAGGCCGGCTATGGCAAGCAGGCCTTTCTCCGCCAGACCGGTGTCGGCGGACATCTGCATGTCGACCAGCGCGGAAACGGCAGCGCGTCTCCGGTGCAGGTTCACCAGCATGCCCGCGGGCATGCGCGAGTCCAGGTCATCCAGCACTGACCCGGGAGGAGGACCATCATGCGTGTCACGACGATTTTCGCCGGCGGGCTGCTGCTCGCCTGCGCCGGAGCCGTTCAGGCTCAACAACTGATCTACGAGCCCCGTAGCCCGAGTTTCGGCGGCGATCCGCTGAACGGCAGCTTCCTGCTTAACAAGGCGCAGGCTCAGGACACTTACACCGATCCGAATGCACCCGATTTCGGGTCGTTCTCCGAGACGGATTTCTTTCTCCAGGACCTGCGTAATTCGCTGGTCAACGATGCCATTTCCGATGCCGTCGAGGGTGAGGAGGGGCGTTCCAGCCTGATTGAAAGTTCCACCCTGAGGATCCGCATTGACAGTACCGGCCAGGGCGGGTTCGTGATGACCATCCTCGACCGCCGCACCGGCGAGACGACGACCGTGAATCTGGGTCAGGTCAATGGCCAGTTCTGACCACGAAGCGACAAGGAGATGGTCATGAAACAGCTTTCGCGTATCGGCGTCATGCTGGGCGCAGCCCTGATCCTCTCGGGGTGTGCCTCGTTTGCTGCGCAGCCAGGCAACCTGGAGGGGACCGAGGCGACCCTGATGCCCCGGGCCGGAACCTATTTCGATCTCCTGGAATTGCCCCGACCAGCGGCTCCCGTGGACGCGGCTGTCTACGACTTCCGCGACCAGACCGGCCAGTACCGGCCGGCACCGGCGAGCACGTTTTCCACGGCGGTGACTCAGGGTGGTAGTGCCATGCTCAGTGCGGCCCTGGCCGAATCGGGCTGGTTTCGGCCTCTGGAGCGCGAAGGTCTGCAAAACCTGCTGACCGAACGGCGCATCATTCGCGCCAATCTGGAACGGATCGGCCAGGAAGACAGCCTCGATAACCTGCGTGCCGCGCGAATCGTGTTCGAGGGCGGGATCATTGCCTACGATTCCAACCTGCGCACCGGGGGTGCCGGTCTTGAATATTACGGTGTGGGGGCGTCCGGTGAGTTCAAGTCGGATCAGGTCACGGTGAACCTGCGGGCCGTGGACGTAGCCACCGGTGATGTCCTCCTGAATGTCAATGCCAGCAAGACGATCTACTCTCAGGAGATCCGTGCCGGGGTTTTCCGGTTCATTGATTTTCGCCGATTGCTGGACGCCGAAATCGGGTATACCCGCAACGAGCCGGTACAGCTGGCTGTGATGTCGGCCATCGAGTCCGCGGTCCTCCATCTGATTACGCAGGGCGTGGACAAGGGCCTGTGGAATGTTGATGATCCGACGGACATGGAACACCCCGTGTTTCAGGCTTACCGCTCGCACCAGGTTCCCATAATGTAAAAGAAGGGTCGGGTAAAAGAAGGTTGGATCGAGAGCAGGGCGGGCCTCTTACGGGGGGTCCGCTTTTTTGATTCAGGTGCATGAAGAAAGTACTAAAAAGTTCACCTCGACAATCATCCATCCGGCTGATTCCCGGGGGTTATAGGGGCGTGCAGAATCCAGGGTGAAGGCGGAAAGAAACGCTTCCACCTTCAGGGAATTCCTCCCAGTGATGGGGGACCCGATGACTCAACTGCGTGTTCCTAACTCAACCCTCAGGGGGTAGTCATTATGAAACTCAAATATTCCATGATTGCGATCGCGATGGGCGCTCTGTTTTCCGGTTCCGCCATGGCGGCCAACAACGATTCCACGATTGACCAGGCGGGCATGTTCAACAATGCCGACGTTTCTCAGATCGGATATTCCAACATGTCCGACATTGACCAGGAAGGCATGAAGAACAGTGCCAGCGCCTTCCAGAAAGGCTGGGGCAACCGTGCCACCCAGGAGCAGACCGGTATCCGCAACTCCAGCGATGTCCGTCAGGAGGGTGTCAAGAACCGTGCGGACGTCGAACAGGACGGTTACCGTCTGTCTTCCGAAGTGGATCAGCGTGGCAACTATAACCGCGCCGATGTCTCGCAGTCCGGCCAGAAGAACCATTCGGAAGTGACTCAGCGTGGCAACCTCAACAAGGCCAACGTCGAGCAGTCCGGGCGCTTCAATCAGTCGGACATCTCCCAGCACGGAGAATGGAACCGTGCGGACACCTACCAGAGCGGCTTGGGTAACCGGGCCAAGGTGTCGCAGAACGGAACCAAGAATTTCTCCGATATCGAACAGACCGGCTACAACGACCGGGCCAACGTGAAGCAGACCGGCTTTGGCCATCGCTCCTACGTGACCCAGACGCTGGGCGGCTGGGGCAGCATTGCCAGCAACCACGCGACCGTTCAGCAGGTCGGTCATAGCAACGTGTCGACGGTCAACCAGGCGGGTGGCGGTAACATGGCCAACGTCTTCCAGAACTGATCGAAGAACGGACTTGTCCGGCCCCGGTTTCTCGGGGTCGGATTTTTCCTTCCCGCAAGGGGTGGTGGTTCATGAATCGATGCCGGGTGTTACGGGTCCCGCGGAATGGAGGCGCTGGCGGGTGGAAGGCCGGATTGGCGGCCGCAACGTTGCTGATAACTGGGGGCGTCAGTGCCATGGGCACAACAACCGATACCCGGATCGCGCTGAGTGCGCAGGGTCCGGAAGGCACCGGATATTCCATCGAGTGCGCGGTCATGGAAGACGGCGAGCTGCATCAGATGGAGTTCGAGGGCGAAGTCCCGCTGACCATTGAATTCAAGGGCGATTCCGTCGACTGCCGCGTGGTCCAGACCCACGGCAACGGGGTGCTCGAGATCATGCTGAAGAAGAACGGCAACGTGACACGCTCCCGCAGCCAGGGACCCAACAGCACGATGAATATCCGGATACGCTGACGATGGGAGATGATCCATGACGTCGCATAATGGATATTATGTTAAATTAAGTAATGGACCTGGAAAGGCCCTGGATTGCAGGCCTCTCCTTCACTCACTTCCACTCACTTCAGGGTTGCGATGACCCGGGCCAGGAGCTGCTTGACCTGCTCCATGCCGGTTTCCAGGTTACGGCCGATTTCGTCCATCGTGATCTCGCCGCCGCTGCGCCCTGCGGCACGGTTGGCAATCACCGCACACGCTGCATAGCTCAGGCCCAGCTCCCGCGCCAGGGCCGTTTCCGGCATGCCGGTCATGCCCACCAGGTCGCAGCCGTCGCGCTCCATGCGATCGATCTCCGCGGCGGTTTCCAGGCGTGGCCCCTGAGTGGCGCCATAGGTGCCCTGCTCGCAAATCGGCAGGTCCAGTTCACGGGCCGCCTCCAGGAGCCTCCGGCGCACTTCGGGACAGTACGGCCAGGTCATGTCCACGTGGGTCACTTCATCGAGATGGCCACCTTCGAAATAAGTGTTCGCACGCGACCAGGTGTAATCGATGATCTGGTCCGGAATCGCGAGTCGCCCGGGCTGCATGCACTCGCTGATGCCGCCGACCGCGGCCACCGCGATCGCCGTCTCCACGCCCGTGTTATGCAGCGCCCAGATGTTGGCGCGATAGTTCACCTGGTGCGGCGGGATGGTGTGTCGCGCCCCGTGGCGCGGGAGAAATACCGTTTCGATGCCGTTCAGCCGCCCGAACACCAGGGGTCCGGAGGGTTCGCCGTACGGCGTATGCATGACCCGGCGGTGGGTGATCTCCAGGTCCTTCAGTCGGGTCAGTCCGGTGCCGCCAATGATGGCCAGTCGGGGTGCGGTCATGGCACGCGTCCTTCAGTGGTCGGCCACGGCAAAGATGCCGGGCGCGTTGCGCAGGTAATCCTGATAATCCATGCCGTAACCGAACAGATAGCGGTTCGGTGCTTCCAGTGCGGCATGGTCGACGGTGATCGAGGGGTCCCGCTCGGGGTTGGCCTTGTCCACCAGCACGATGGTCACCACGCGACGGGCGCCCTGCTCCTGACAGAAGCACTGGATACCGGCCAGGGTGATGCCGCCGTCGAGGATGTCGTCGACGATGACGACGGTGCGTCCCAGCATGGACTGGTGCGGGAGGGACAGCCAGTGCAGCTGTTCTTCGCCGCGGGTGGCCCCGCGATAGCGGGTGGCGTGCAGGTAGTCCACCTGCATCGGGAAGGACCAGCGTGTGAGCAGGCCGCCCAGCAGCACGACCCCGCCGTTCATCACGCCCAGCACCAGCGGATTCTCGTCCGCCAGTTCCCTTGCGGTGCGTTCGGCCAGGCGGTCAATGGCGGTTTCCACCGCGTCGCGGCTGTAGAGGCAGTCGGCGTCGCGCAGCGTGGCTCGTGCCTGTTCGGGATTCATGCGGGCCCCCGGGGTTCATCTGGGGCCGGGGCTGTGAGCCCGGCCTGGCGGCGTGGCGAATGCCCCGCCCCGAAACAGAACCGGCCGGCACAGGGGCCGGCCGGTCGTTCGACGGATTCCGTCGCTTCGCCTCAGTAGGTGAAGGTGACGGTGTCGTCGTCCATCGCCTCGGAGATCACGTAGGCACCGCCCACGGTCTCGTCCACTTCGTCGATCAGGTCGTTGCCCCACAGGTCCAGCGTCGGGGTGCAGACCTTCATCACGACGCCGGCTTCGTGGGCATCCTTGATGAAGTCGTAGACGCTCTTGCTGCTGCCTTCCTGCACGAACAGGTTTTCCGCCACGCCCTTCTTGGCCAGTTCACCGGCCCGGCCGGTCATCACGACTTCGACGTCGTATTCCATGGCGGCGGCCACGGTCGCCTGGAAAAACGGGGCGCCGAGTTCGGACGGATTGTTCGGGTCGGTGTTGACCATGACGATCATGAGCTTATCGGCCATGACGATTCTCCATCATTGTGGGATTGGTTAACTATATTATTAGCAGCTCAGTGTCGAACCGGTGGCGCATTATAGGCGGGTCGGAAGCGCGGCGCCAACGCTGCTTGCGGCATGGGGTTGCGAAGGGGGGTCATGCCCCGCCACTGCCCGCCTTCAGCCAGGCATGCAACTGGGCCTGCAATGCCGTGCGATGTTGCGCGTCGTCCGCCACCGCACGCGCGTGCATGCGCCGGAGGCGAGCCCGGGTATCGGCGTCCTGGCGGTGGTCGGCGAGGTGATCGAGGATGACATCCGCCTCCTCCGGCCGATTGCAGATCAGGATCATGTCGCAGCCGGCCTCCAGCGCCGCGTCGGCCCGCTCCGCGGGCGAACCCATCTGTTCGGCACCGGCCATGGCCAGATCATCGGAAAAGATCGCGCCCTGAAAGCCGACCCGGCCGCGCAGGATGTCCTGCAGCCAGGTGCGCGAGAATCCGGCCGGGCGGGCGTCGACCTCGGGGTACACCACGTGGGCCGGCATCATGCCCTCAAGGTGGCCGGCCAGCGGCCGGAACGCCTCGATGTCGCTGGCCTCGATCTCGGCCAGCGGGCGCGGGTCCTCCGGCACCGCGACATGCGAGTCGGCGGCCACTGCCCCGTGTCCGGGAAAGTGCTTGCCCACCGAGGCCATGCCGGCCACCGTCAGGCCGCGCACGAACGCAAGCCCCAGATCGGCGATCACCGCGGGATCATGATGGAACGCCCGATCGCCAATCACCTCGCTGATCTCGAGATCGCGGTCGAGGACCGGCGCGAAACTGAAGTCGATCCCCACCGCCTGCAGCTCCAGCGCCAGCAGCTCGCCCGCCCCGCGCGCCAGCTCGCGTGCCCGCGCCGGCACCTGATCGTGCAGGTGGCCGAGACTGCGCATCGGCGGGAAGCGGGTGAAGCCCTCGCGCAGACGCTGCACCCGCCCTCCTTCCTGGTCCACCGCGATCAGCAGTTCCGGGCGCAGGCGGCGCATGTCTGCGGTCAGGGCTTCGACCTGTTCCGGGCCGTGTACGTTGCGGTCGAACAGGATCACCCCGCCGGTCGCGGGGTGCTGCAGGCGTTCGCGGTCTTCCGCCTTCAGTTCGGGTCCGGACACGTCGAGCATGACCGGACCCGGCGGACGGGGATCGGGCTGGTAGCGCATAAGAGGGAGCAGTCCCGCTTCAGAGGGGGTTCAGGGGTGCGTCAGGATAGCGAAGCCTCGGGCAGAAAGGCGAGCGCCTTGAGCTTCTCGATACGGTCGCGCAGGCGCGCGGCCTCCTCGAATTCCAGATCGCGCGCCTTCTGGAACATCTCCTGTTCCAGGCGCTCGATCTCGCGGGCGGCATTCTCCGGCGCGTCGACGTAGTCGGCGGCCTCTTCGGCCACCTTCTTGTCCGCGCCCTTGCGCTCGCCGGACTTGCGCCGGGTGCCGGGCGCGGCCTGCCCGGTCTCGAGGATGTCCGCCACGCTTTTGTGGATGCCCTCGGGGGTGATCCCGTGGGCTTCGTTGTGCTCGATCTGGCGGGCGCGGCGACGTTCGGTCTCGTCGATCGCACGGCGCATCGAGCCGGTGATGGTGTCCGCGTACAGGATGGCCTTGCCGCACACGTTGCGCGCCGCGCGGCCGATGGTCTGGATCAGCGAGCGGTCGGAGCGCAGGAAGCCCTCCTTGTCGGCGTCGAAGATCGCCACCAGCGAGACCTCGGGCATGTCCAGGCCCTCGCGCAGCAGGTTGATCCCCACCAGCACGTCGAATTCGCCCAGACGCAGGTCGCGGATGATCTCCATGCGCTCGACCGTGTCGATGTCCGAGTGCAGGTAGCGCACGCGCACGCCGTGCTCCGACAGGTAGTCGGTCAGGTCCTCGGCCATGCGCTTGGTCAGCGTGGTGATCAGGGTCCGTTCGTCGCGCTCCACCCGGTCGCGGATCTCGGACAGGCAGTCGTCCACCTGGGAAGCCACCGGACGCACCTCCAGTTCCGGGTCCAGCAGCCCGGTGGGCCGCACCACCTGGTCGATGATGGCGCCGGCATGTTCGCGCTCGTACGGCCCCGGCGTGGCCGAGACGTGGATGGTCTGCGGCATCAGCTTCTCGAATTCCTCGAAGCGCAGCGGGCGGTTGTCCAGCGCCGACGGCAGACGGAAGCCGTACTCCACCAGGGTCTCCTTGCGCGAACGGTCGCCCTTGAACATCCCGCCCACCTGCGGCACGGACACGTGGGATTCGTCGATCACCAGCAACGCATCCTCCGGCAGGTAGTCGAAAAACGTCGGCGGTGGTTCGCCCGGCGCACGTCCGGAAAGATAGCGCGAGTAGTTTTCAATCCCGTTGCAGTAGCCGATCTCCAGGATCATCTCCAGATCGAACTGGGTGCGCTGCTCCAGCCGCTGCGCCTCCACCAGGCGGTTCTCCTGGCGCAGGAAGTCCAGCCGTTCCTTCAGCTCGTCGCGGATCTGGTCCACCGCCTCCAGCAGGGTCTCGCGCGGGGTCACGTAGTGGGTCTTGGGATAGATCGTCAGGCGCGGCACCGTGTTCAGCACCTCGCCGGTCAGCGGGTCGAAATACGACAGCCGCTCGATCTCGTCGTCGAACAGCTCGACGCGCACGGCCTCCCGCTCGGATTCCGCCGGATGGATGTCGATCACCTCGCCGCGCACCCGGTAGGTCGCGCGGCGCAGCTCGGTATCGTTGCGGGTGTACTGCAGCTCCGCCAGGCGGCGCAGCAGATCGCGCTGGTCGATGCGCTCGCCCCGCTTGAGGTGCAGCACCATCGACAGATACTTGCGCGGATCGCCCAGACCGTAGATCGCCGAGACCGAGGCGACGATGATCGCATCGCGCCGCTCCAGCAGTGCACGCGTGGCCGAAAGGCGCATCTGCTCGATATGGTCGTTGATCGACGCGTCCTTCTCGATATACGTATCCGAGGACGGGACATAGGCCTCCGGCTGGTAGTAGTCGTAATACGAAACGAAATACTCCACCGCGTTATTGGGGAAGAACTCCTTGAACTCGCCGTAGAGCTGCGCGGCCAGCGTCTTGTTGGGCGCCAGCACGATCGTCGGACGCTGCAGGTTCTCCACCACGTTGGCGATGGTGAAGGTCTTGCCCGAACCCGTCACACCCAGCAGGACCTGGTGCGCCAGGCCGTCCTCGATGCCCCGGGTCAGTTCGCGAATGGCCTGGGGCTGGTCCCCCGCCGGCTGGTATTTCGACACCACCCGGAACGTTCCGTCTTCATGTTCCGCCAACCGCTTATCCTCCGCGTCTGATTTCAGTATCATTTCGGGCCGCGAGCCGGCCGGCCACTCCGCCTGCTCGACCCCATCCACATCGAGGCAGTCCCTTGGAAATCCAGCTATCCGATCGTGTACAGCGCATCCAGCCCTCCCCCACCCTGGCCGTGACGGCCCTGGCCGCCCGGCTGCGCGCCGAAGGCCGCGACATCGTGGGGCTGGGGGCCGGCGAGCCGGACTTCGATACGCCGGAGCATATCAAGCAGGCGGCGATTGATGCGCTTGCCCGCGGTGAGACCAAGTACACCGCGGTCGACGGCACGGCCGGTCTGAAGGACGCCATCATCCGCAAGTTTGAACGTGATAACGAGCTCACGTTCACTCCCGGGCAAATCCTGGTCTCCTCCGGCGGCAAGCAGAGCATCTTCAACCTGTGCCAGGCCCTGCTCAATCGGGGTGACGAAGTGATCGTGCCGGCCCCCTACTGGGTCTCCTACCCCGACATCGCGATGCTGGCCGGCGCACGGCCCGTCATCGTGAGCGCCTCGCAGCAAGAAGGCTTCAAGCTGCGACCGGAGACCCTCGAAGCCGCGATCACCGGCAACACCCGGCTGATCTTCCTGAACAGCCCCTCCAACCCCACCGGCGCCGCCTACTCGCGCGGTGAACTGGAGGCCCTCGCCGAGGTGCTGCGGCGCCATCCGCAGATCGTCATCGCCACCGACGACATGTACGAACACATCCGCTTCGGCGAAACCGAGTTCGTGAACATCGTAAACGCGGCCCCCGACCTGCTGGAGCGCACTGTCGTCCTCAATGGCGTGTCCAAGGCGTACGCCATGACCGGCTGGCGCATCGGCTACGCCGGGGGCCCGGCCGACCTGATCGGCGCGATGAAGAAGATCCAGTCGCAGAGCACCTCCAACCCGACCTCCATCGCCCAGGCGGCCGCCGAAGCCGCCCTCAACGGCGACCAGACCTGCGTGCGCCAGATGTGCTCGGCGTTCGCCCAGCGCGCGCGGCACGTGGTGGACGGCCTCAACGCCATCGACGGCATCGAATGCCGCATGCCGGACGGAACCTTCTACTGCTTCCCGCGGGTCACCGGCCTGATGGAACGTGCCGGGGTTGACAGCGACGTAGCTCTGGGCGAGCGGCTGCTGGACGAGGCCGGCGTGGCCCTGGTTCCGGGCAGCGCGTTCGGCGCCCCGGGGCATCTGCGCGTGTCCTTCGCCACCAGCCTGGAGATGCTGGACAAGGCACTGGAACGCCTGCGCGAGTTCGCCTCCCGAAACGCTTGACGGACCCCGGATCGGGCTATACGATACGCGGCTAATTCCCCGGTAGCTCAGTCGGTAGAGCGGGTGACTGTTAATCACTAGGTCGGCGGTTCGAGCCCGTCCCGGGGAGCCAGATAAAATAACGACTCAGGCCAGCTTTCGGGTTGGCCTTTTTCGTTTGTGTACCCGGATTTGTACCACTTCGCGAGTCGTGTACAGGAGCGTGTACCAACGGTCGCTCTGCGGGTTACCAACGCCATCGCGGACACGGACGATGTTCCGAGCCCAAAAAAACCGCCGTAGCGGGGACGAAGGGTATCGGCGTTGGTGTGGTTCCAATGGGTCACTCCAGGTTGACTCGCTGGTCTTGTCCCGCAGCGCGAACCCCACGCCCTGCATCCGCCCGAGCACCACGATATCGACCCCGATTCCACCCCGCCACGACCGGGCCACCAGGGCATGATGGTCTCCGCCCGCTGGCGCGATGCGGCCCGGGTGGGGGAAACTGGCGGGCACTGGCGACTGTGGTGCGGGGATGGAGCATGGACGGATCCGGTGGCGGGCTGCGGGGAAACCGTGCGGGGGTGGCCCGGGCGCGCTGGTCGGGGCGGGTGCTGCGCGTGGCGGGCTACGCCGGGATCTGGTGGATCCTGACCGAGGGCGATCCGGGGGCCTGGTGGTGGGGCGTGCCGGCGATCCTGGCGGCGGCCTGGTTCAATCCCTTCGCGCCGGGATGGACGGGTGGCTGGCGAATCCGCGGGATCATCGCCTTCGTGCCGGTGTTTCTGTTCTTTTCGCTGCGCAGCGCGCTGGATGTGGCCTGGCGTGCGGTGCATCCCCGTTGCCCGCTGGAGCCGGCCCTGCTGGATTATCCCTGGGCGCTGCCGGCGGGGACCCCGCGCCTGATGTTCGCCAACCTGGTGAATCTGATGCCCGGGACCCTGTGCGTGCGCATCTCGGAACAGGCGATTACGCTGCACGTGCTGGCCCACCCGCGCCGTACTCAGGACACCCTGGAGCGTCTGGAGGGGCATGTGATGAACATGTTTCAGCCGGAATCGCCCAATGACTGATCTGTTCCCGTTCCTGGTGATCCTGCTGATGCTCAACATCGTGGTGGGGCTGATGCGGGTGCTGCGCGGGCCAACGGCCGCCGACCGCATGCTGGCCGCGGAGATGTTCGCGACCTCGGCCATTGCCATCGCGCTGCTGATGGCGGTGCTGACGCAGCGCGAGGCCCTGGTGGATCTGGCGCTGGTGTTCGCGCTGCTGTCGGCGCTGGCGGTGGTCACGTTCGTGAACCGAGCCTGGTCCGGCCGCGCCCGTTCCAGCGACGGGGGGGACCGGCCGTGAGCCTGACGGGCGTGATCGGGGGAATCCTGACGGTGGGCGGTGTGCTGTTCCTGCTGCTGGGCACGCTGGGGCTGCTGCGTTTCCCGGATGTGTATACCCGCCTGCATGCCCAGCCCAAGGCCGACAACATCGGCCTGGGCATGATCTGCCTGGGGCTGGGGGTATATTCGGGGAGTCTTGCAGTGACCCTGAAACTGCTGCTGGTGTGGCTGCTGATGCTGGTCGCCACGGCGGTGGGGGCGGGCCTGATCGCGCGCGCCGCCCTGCGCCGTGGAATCCGCCCGTGGGGGCTGTGAATGGGCGCCCTGGGTCTGGCATTCGACGGGGTTCTGGCCACGGCCCTGCTGTGGACCGCCTGGCAGGCGATCCACGCGGCTGGACTGTTCCGCGCGGTGGTCAGTTTCATGGTGTTCGGGTTGCTGATGGCGCTGGCCTGGGTGCGCCTGGAGGCGCCGGACATCGCTCTGGCCGAGGCGGCGATCGGCGCGGGCATTACCGGTGCGCTGCTGCTGTCCGCGCTGGGGCGGCTGGACTGGGAGTCGGGGCGCGCGTCGGATGTGTGTCTGCGCGGGCGCGACCGGGCGTTCTGGCTGCCGATGGGCCTGTTGCTGCTGGCCGGTCTGGGCGGGGCGGCGTGGCTGCTCCCGGCCCCGGGACTGGGCGAACCGGTGGCCGCGGAACTCGGGCGCTCCGGGGTGGAAAACCCGGTCACCGCGGTCCTGCTCAACTTTCGCGCCTTCGACACCCTGCTGGAGATTGCCATTCTGCTGCTGGGCGTGGTCGTGCTGTGGTCGCTGGGTCCTACTCCCTGGCCTTCTTCGCCCGAACTGGTGTCGCCCGCCCTGCCCGCTCTGGGCCGCGTGCTGTTCCCGGCGTTCGTGCTGGTTTCGGCCTATCTGCTGTGGCGCGGCAGTCATGCGCCCGGGGGTGCCTTCCCGGCAGGTGCGGTGATGGGCGCCGGTGGCGTGCTGATGCTGCTGGCCGGCGCCCGCCCCTGGCTGTCGGGTGATGTCTACGGCCCGTGGCGCTGGGCGCTCGCGCTGGGGATGACCGCGATGCTGGGGGTGGCCTTCGCGGTGATGGTCGGGGGTCACGGGTTTTTCGAGTATCCGGTCGAGCTGGCCGGGCCGCTGATCCTGCTGCTCGAACTGGCTGCGGGGCTGTCCATCGCGCTGCTGCTGTTCGCGCTGTATCTGGGCGGCGAGCCCCCGGCCGACTGGGACACCCGGAGGCCGGCATGATCCTGTATCTGCTGCTGGCCGTCGCGCTGCTGATCATCGGCCTGCACGGGCTGTTCGTCTGTGCGCAGCTGATGCGCAAGATCCTCGCGCTGAATGTCCTGACCACCGCGGTCTTCCTGCTCCTGGTGGCGCTGGCGCATGCCGCCGAGGTGCTGGACCCCGTGCCCCACGCGATGGTGCTGACGGGCATCGTGGTGACGGTGTCCACCACCGCGGTGGCGCTGGGGCTGATGGTCCGCCTGCTGGAACGCCGTGGCGGGCCGCTGAGCGGCCGCGACCGGGAGTCGCGCAACCCGTGAACACCGCGCTGGCCACGGCCTTGGTGGTGGGGCTGCCGCTGATGGCGGCGGCCGTCGCCTGTAATGACCCCCGGGTTTTTGCACACCCTACGCGCTTAACGCGGGGTGGGCCCGTGGCGCCGCATAGCCCAGTGCCTGATGCGGCCGTTGCTCGTTGTAGTACCGGATCCAGTCGCCGATCACCGCCCGTGCGTGACCCAGGGACTCGAAGCGGTGCTGCCAGATGCACTCCTCTTTCAGTGAGCGGAAGAACCGCTCGATCAGACCGTTCTGCTCCGGCGTGTACGGTGTGGTGAACTCCTGGTTCAGACCATAGGCCTTCACCGTCGCGGTGAACCGCCGTGAGCTGAACACCAGTCCATTGTCGGACCGGAGTGCCAGCGGTTGTGCCACCCGCTGGAGCACACCCAGGCGCTG